>NZ_JXQR01000060.1:0-605 GCF_000834715.1 Flavobacterium sp. MEB061
AGTTTGGTATAGCACTGCAACAGGCGGTGTAGCAATAGCATCAACTACAGCTTTGGCAAATGGAATTTATTACGGAGCTATTCTAGATCCTGTAACTAATTGTGAAAGTGCAGTAAGATTAGCAGTAACAATTAACATTACAGATCCGTTAACGCCAACAACTACAGATGATACTCAGGATTTCTGTTTAGTGAATACACCAACAGTAGCCAATATTCAGGTGAACGAAGCCAATGTAGTTTGGTACAGCACTTTAACAGGCGGTACAGCGATACCAGCCACGACAGCTTTGGCAAACGGAATTTATTACGGAGCTATTTTAGATCCTGTAACAGGTTGCGAAAGTTCAGTTCGTTTAGCGGTAACAATTTCAGTTACCGATCCTGGCACACCAACCACAACAGATGATACGCAAGATTTCTGTTTAGTGAATGCGCCAACAGTTGCCAACATTCAGGTAAACGAGCCAAATGTAGTTTGGTATAGCACTGCAACAGGCGGTGTAGCAATTCCATCAACTACAGCTTTGGCAAACGGAGTTTATTACGGAGCTATTTTAGATCCGGTAACCAATTGTGAAAGCGCTATAAGATTAGCGGTAACAA
>NZ_JXQR01000061.1:0-1406 GCF_000834715.1 Flavobacterium sp. MEB061
ACTATTTGGGGCATTTTTTATGGAAAGAAAAGTAAAGTATGACTATGCATTTAAGTTAGAATGTGTAGAATTGGTTTTAAAGAAGCATTATTCAGATGGATATGTTTCAAAATTAAAACAGACTGCAAGATGGAATATTCGTAAGTGGGTCAGTTTTTATAAGGCATATGGTAAAATTGGTTTATTGCCACGAATTAATCAAAGCTATTCAGCCGAATTTAAACTAAAAGTACTCAATAGCATACAAAAAGAATCTCTTTCCTTGATGCAGGCTGGCATAAGATTTAATATTCCCAATATGTCCATAATTTTAAAATGGAAAAAAGATTTTGCTAACTTTGGGCTAGCAGCATTACAACCAAAACAAAGAGGCAGACCCATATCGATGAGTGATAATAAAGGCAAAAAACGTAAATCAGACAAACTCCTTACAAGAGAGCAAGAACTGCTAAAAGAAAACGAAAGACTTCGCTGTGAGAATGAATTGCTAAAAAAGCTTCAAGCCTTAATTCAAGCCAGGAAAAATCCAAAGCCATAAACGAATTAAGGCATAAATTTGGTTTGGAATTACTTCTGGACCTAGCAAATATGGCGCGCAGCAGTTTTTATTATCATCAAAAACAAAGTAAATCACCTGATAAATATAAAGAAACTAAAGAACTGATTAAAGCCATTTATCAAAAGCATAAAGGATGCTATGGCTATAGAAGGATAACCGATGAACTGCAAAACAGAGGGGTGCTTATCAATCATAAAAACAGTTCTCAGATTAATGAATCTATTAGGGCTGAAAAGTGTTATTAGAGTAAAAAAATATAAATCTTACAAAGGTGAAAATGGTAAAATAGCTCCAAATATACTGGAACGAAATTTTAGGGCACAAGCCCCAAATCAAAAATGGGCAACCGATATAACAGAGTTCAACGTAGGGGGAAACAAATTATATTTATCACCAATAATTGACTTGTTTAATCAAGAAATAATCAGCTATGAAGTTACGGAGAGACCAGTGTTCAATCAAGTGGTTATGATGCTGAGAAAAGCCTTTAGAAAAATACCAAACAATACAAATTTAATACTTCATTCTGACCAAGGCTGGCAATACCAAATGAAACATTACCAACATTTATTAGAACAAAAAGGAATCAAACAAAGTATGTCAAGAAAAGGAAACTGTTTGGATAATGCAATTATTGAAAACTTCTTTGGAATATTAAAATCTGAAATGTTTTATACTCAAAAATTCAAATCAATAGAACAATTAAAAAAAGAAATTAATAGATATATAATCTATTATAATAACGAAAGAATTAAATCAAATTTAAACAAAATGAGCCCGATAAAATATCGAGCTCATTATTATCAAACTTAATTATAAATTTGTCTAAACTTTTGGGTGCAGTCTA
>NZ_JXQR01000062.1:0-482 GCF_000834715.1 Flavobacterium sp. MEB061
TAAAATACAAACGTATTGCACCAAAAATCAGACGAGGTGATTTCGTATACTGGTCAACACCGGTAACTCCGCAAAAACTTATTGATGTTTCTCCTTTGACTTTAGGAGATAAATATTTCGGATATAGTGGCGATAATTGGGTAATTACCAATAAAAACACGGTTATGAAAGTAGGTAAAGGATACATCATCCGTGGACCGCAAACCTATTCACTGACAGTAAAAACAGATTATCCTGCTGAATTTAATGGCGTGCCCAACAATGGTGTAATTTTAGGTGAAACACTAACGGCAGGCAAACCGTATTTGATCGGAAACCCATATCCTTCTGCCCTGAGCGCCAAAAAATTTCTGGACCAAAACACAGCTATTTTAGAGGGAACCCTGTATTTCTGGACCCATAATACACCGGTTACTTTAACAGGTGCCTACACTTATACTTCAGATGATTATGCCAGTTATAATTTAACGGGAAGCACAGTG
>NZ_JXQR01000063.1:0-362 GCF_000834715.1 Flavobacterium sp. MEB061
AATACTAATCGGACTTGCATTTAAAGTAGCATCAGTAACTGCTGCAAAAGTATTAGCAGGAGATGCGTTCCAGATAATGCTATAAGTTGTTGGAGTTTGTGTCGTACCCGTATATGCTAAAGTTGTATTTTGAGCGAGTCCCGTTGCACACACCGGAGCTACTGTACCAAGAGTTATAGTTGGCAAAGGATTGACGACCACACTAAAAGCTACACCCGGACTTGAAGTACAAGTATTCGCATTTTTGACAGTTATAGTTCCGGTATAAGTACCGGCAGCCGTTCCCGCAGGTACAGCAATACTAATCGGACTTGCATTTAAAGTAGCATCAGTAACTGCTGCAAAAGTATTAGCAGGAGATG
>NZ_JXQR01000064.1:0-330 GCF_000834715.1 Flavobacterium sp. MEB061
TGGAAACACATTAACATTAACCAATGCTGTAGCAGGAACGTATACTGTACAGGTTACAGATACTGCCACAGGATGTACTAATACAGCAACAGTAACAGTTAATGAACCAGCAAATGCATTAACATTAACAGCGGTATCAACTAATATTAGCTGTAATAATGGTCTTTCTGAAATTACAGTTACAGCAGCTGGCGGTACACCAAATTACACTTATGCAGTTGTAATAGCCGGAACTACAGCTCCAACTGTTTTCGCAAGTGGAAATGTTCTTTCAGTAGATACTAATTCTGGTGCAAATTTAAGCTGGGATGTTTATGTAAAAGATGCTAA
>NZ_JXQR01000065.1:0-454 GCF_000834715.1 Flavobacterium sp. MEB061
CTGGACAACAGCTTCAAATGCATTAAACGTAACTTTACAATGCAGTGATGCTACAGGAATTTCAAACGCTCAAAATCAAGCTCCGGTTGCGACCGATAACTGCGGAGGAACTGTAACTTACACTAAAACCAGCGGAATTTTTGTTGCCAGTTCTTGTGTTAATTCAGGTACTTATACTAATACATGGGTTGCCAACGATGTATGTTTGAATACTTCTACCACTTTTACACAAGTAATTACTATTGAAGATACTACAAAACCAACATGGACTACACAAACCGCTTCTTTAGATGCAACTTTAGAATGCAGCGACTTAACTGCTTTGGCTTCCGCGCAAGCGTTATTCCCAACAGCTTCTGATTTGTGTGATGCAGATGTTTTGAATGTTGTAAAAATCAGCGGACAGTTTGTAGCTTCAGGTTCTTGTTCGAATGCAGGAACGTATACCAATACA
>NZ_JXQR01000066.1:0-482 GCF_000834715.1 Flavobacterium sp. MEB061
TAAAATACAAACGTATTGCACCAAAAATCAGACGAGGTGATTTCGTATACTGGTCAACACCGGTAAGCCCGCAAAAACTTATTGATGTTTCTCCACTAACTTTAGGGGATAAATATTTCGGATACAGTGGCGATAATTGGGTAATTACCAATAAAAACACGGTTATGAAAGTGGGTAAAGGATATATCATCCGTGGGCCGCAAACCTATTCGCTGACAGTAAAAGCAGATTATCCTGCTGAATTTAATGGTGTGCCCAATAATGGTGTAATTTTAGGTGAAACACTAACGGCAGGCAAACCTTATTTGATCGGTAATCCATATCCTTCTGCCCTGAGCGCCAAAAAATTCCTGGACCAAAACACAGCTATTTTAGAAGGAACCCTGTATTTCTGGACCCATAATACACCGGTTACCTTAACAGGTGCCTACACTTATACTTCAGATGATTATGCCAGTTATAATTTAACGGGAAGCACAGTG
>NZ_JXQR01000067.1:0-414 GCF_000834715.1 Flavobacterium sp. MEB061
GTTTAAAGTATCATTTGTAATTACTGATTCTGCTGTCGTTCCGCCTGCATTTCCATTGATTGAAGCCATAGTTTCGGTTACCGCATCAATGGTTGGTTTTCCAACTACAACCACCGAGATTACAGAATCACAGTTTGTTGGGTTAGTAATCTCGCAGATGCTGTATTCCACATTATAGTTTCCTGCCGGAGTATTTGCCGGAACAGTTACTGTTCCGTCTGCATTTAATACAAATCCTGTTGGAACGGTGATTCCGGTTAATTTAACTTCACCGGGATTGGTTCCGATAACAACCGGATTTCCGTTTAAAGTATCATTATTTACAAGTGAAATTGTTGTTCCGCCAGTATTTCCATTGATTGAAGCTGTAGTTTCAGTTACCGCGTCGATGGCTGGTTTTCCTACCACAACCAC
>NZ_JXQR01000068.1:0-213 GCF_000834715.1 Flavobacterium sp. MEB061
GATCCCCGTTAGTTTTACTTCGCCAGGATTTGTTCCAATAACAACCGGATTTCCGTTTAGGGTATCATTTGTAATTACTGATTCTGTTGTAGTTCCTCCCGTGTTTCCATTGATTGAAGCTGTAGTTTCAGTTACAGCATCAATGGTTGGTTTTCCTACCACAACCACTGAAATTACAGAATCACAGTTTGTCGGGTTGGTGATCTCACAGAT
>NZ_JXQR01000007.1:0-230885 GCF_000834715.1 Flavobacterium sp. MEB061
TAATGGTAAAAGGCATCTGTAAGATGTTCAATTGCAAATGTTTCATCCTTTTTTTGTACGGCAATTATGTCAAAACGAATTTCTAAATCTTCTTCAAAATCCTTTTCCCTATAGTTTATGTAGGCATTTATTGCTTTTACCAGTAATTGAATTTTTTTTTGCTTGACAAAATCTTGTGGCAACCCAAAATCGGTACTTGATCTTGTTTTGACTTCTATTACAGCTAAAAAATTATCTTTTTGAGCGATTATATCTATTTCTGCCTTCTGAAAAACCCAGTTTCTATCGAGTATTTTATAACCATTTTCTCGAAGATATTCTACCGCAAGTTCTTCTCCTTTTTTCCCGAGTTCGTTGTGTTCTGCCATTTTTGCTTTTTAGCCACGAAGTCGCAAAGACGCAAAGTTAATTTCTTTGTGTCTTTGCGACTTCGTGGCTATTTTGAGTTTATATTATTTCTTAAAAGTAAGTGTACTTCCGGATGCGTTTACATCAATTGTAACGGTGCTTCCCATAATTAAAGCTCTGTTATCCTGAATATGACCTGCCGGGAAATTAAAAATTACCGGAATATTGTATTTTTTAGTAACGTCATCCACAATTTCAACTGCATTTTTCCCCCATGGCACTTCGTTATCTTTCATTTTGGTCATGGCGCCAACTACAATTCCTTTTAGGTTTTCGATACAGCCATTTCTGCGTAAATTCATCATCATACGATCAATATGATATAGATATTCGTCTAAATCTTCAATAAATAAAATTTTATCCTTACAGTCTATTGCCGATTGTGAACCTAATAAACTGTATAAAATAGACAGATTTCCACCCACTAATTCGCCGGTTGCAGTTCCAAAACGGTTCATTTTATCCGGCCCAACAGAGTAGGAAAGAGGTTCGCCAAACAAACTCGATTTCATTGAGCTAATAGCTGCAGGAGTCGCACGCGGGATCGTTACGGGCATTACACCATGAATTGATTTGTAACCCATCGTATTTAAATGGTTGTGTAAAACAGTAACGTCGCTAAAACCAATAATCCATTTTGGGTGTTGTTTAAATTTGGTAAAATCCAAAAGATCAATCATTCTAACGGTTCCATAACCACCACGAACACACCAAATTGCTTTGATATTTGGATTGTCTAATTGTTTTTGAAAATCAGCGGCACGCTGTTCATCAGTTCCAGCAAGTTGATTATAATCAAGTCCAATTGTAGTTCCTACAACAGCTTCTAAACCCCAACTATGCAATAAATCGATTGTAGGCTTTAGGTTGTCATCGATATTTTTTCTGGCAGTTGCTAAAATGGCTACTGTATCTCCTTTTTGTAAATAAGGCGGTGTTATCATGTTTTGTTGAGATTGACAGGTGAATGATTGTAAGGCAAAGATAAGAAATACGAATTTGCACCAAGTAAAGTGTTTCCTGAAGTGATAGAAAAAGTTCGCTTTCATATTTTTTCTTTTGCTTAAAATTATAAATTATTTTTTAAATCAGATTTTCGTTAAATAATTAACCGCCATATTGGTTTTGCAATTTTTCTAAAAGCAGCATTAGCCCTTTGTCGGCTTCCTCAGACTGTACATTTGCAAACAGAATAAAAGCTTTGTTTATTGCAGGGCAAATATACACTTTGGTTAAAAAAGTTCCCGGATTTCCATTGTGAAAAGAATATTGTAACTCATTATTCTTTTTAATTTCAGATTCCCATCCAAACGAAAATTCGAATAAACCAAAATGCATATAATTAAATTCTTTTGCGGTAAAATGTTTTGATTTTCCCAATAAACCCTGCAATTGCATTTGCGTAAATTTACAATAATCAGGCAAACTAACATTTACATTTCCTGCCGATGAAAGCCAGTTGAGTTTATAATTTAATGCCGGAGCTTCGGGCTTTAAATCTTCATCATGTCCCCAAGGCTGTTTGATGTCTTTTAAATTTGGCTGACCAAAATCAAAATCGATATTTAAACTTTTGCCTAATTCTTTTACCAGAGTTTCATAAGCTTTGCCTGTTGCTTTTTCGAGCATTAGTCCGGCAGCAACATAACTTGGATTTGACCAATAAACATCTTGTTTTTCTGAAATAACCGGATTTTGTTTAAAAAACCAGGCGATAAATTTATAACGCTGTTGCTGATCGTTTCCCATAATTTCTTTTTGGGTCGGCGTTTCATTTCCGTAAGACCATGTCGGTATGTGGGCTCTAAAAGTGATAAAATCCTGTAAAGTAAAATCGTAAGTAGCAGGATTACTTTTTGCCTTTAATTCCGGATATAAATCAAAGAATTTTGTATCCCATTTTATTTTTCCTTCTTTAACCAAAACAGCAGCAATATAACTTGTAATAGTTTTTGTAAGCGATCCTAAACGAAATTTATCATCCAGATTTGCTTTAAAATTGGTGTTAATTCGTTGATATCCCAAAGCTTCGATTTCTATAATTGAATCAGATGAAACAACGGCATAAGCCAATTCGGGAATATGATATTTTATTCTGATGCTATCTGCAAATGAACTTTTTTGCTGACTATGAGAAAGGTTGAAAACAATAAATAAAACAGCAGCAAAAAGATTTTTTTTCATTTTTTAATAAAGGAATTGAGTCAGCAAGTTACAAGACAAATTGCAATAAAAAAACACAAAACGAAAATTAAAATAAATATAATTTTCTTACAAATAATTAAATGCTTTACTTTAGATTTTTATTCAACACCAATGACACATAAGCGTAAAGTAAAGTTCTTATTCGTATTCTTTTTTTCAATTTCGTGTTTATTTGCACAATCTAAAAAGTACACAATTCACACCGTAGCTTTTTATAATTTCGAAAATCTATTTGATACTATAAATGACCCAAGTACAAATGATGACGAATGGACGCCAGCTGGAGTTCAAAATTGGACGAAAGAAAAATATCAGCAAAAATTAAAAAACCTTTCAATCGTTTTATCGGATATTGGAACTCCGGAGAACCCAAACGCACCAACAATAATTGGTGGTTCTGAAATTGAAAACAGAGGTGTTTTAGAAGATTTAATCAAAGAACCCAAATTGCTTAAATTCGATTACGGAATCATTCATTTTGATTCTCCGGATAAACGAGGAATTGATGTGGCATTATTGTATCAGAAAAAAAATTTTAAGCCAACATCCTATTCAAACATACCTTTATATATTTTCAAAAATAAAGAGGCTATCAAAGAAGATGAAAAGGAAGAAACTGAAAACGAGGAAGTAAAAATAAAACCTCAAAACAATAGGGTTTTTACAAGAGATCAGCTTTTAGTGACTGGATATTTAGATGGTGAAGAAATAAGCATTATAGTCAATCACTGGCCGTCGCGCTCTGGCGGAGAAAAAGCTTCGAGTAAATTTCGGGAAGAAGCGGGTAAATTAAACAGAAGAATTATCGATTCGCTACAGCGTATAAATCCAAATGCGAAGGTAATTACGATGGGAGATTTAAATGATGGCCCTTATAATAAAAGTGTAAAAGAAGCTTTGGGTGCAAAAGCAAAAAAGGCTGATGTTCCTGAATTTGGAGTTTATAATCCTTTTGAAGAAATGTTTTATAAAGGAATGGGTACTTTGGCTTTTCGGGATTCCTGGGATATTTTTGATCAGATTATAATATCAAAATCATTGATTGATCCTGATTTTGATTCTTTTAAATTTTGGAAAGCCGGTATTTTTAACAGATCTTATCTTATCCAGACTTCCGGAAAATACAAAGGATATCCATTGCGGCATACATTGACAGAAGTTGGTTTTAGTGATCACTTTCCTGTTTATATTTATTTGATAAAAGAAATGCATCTCTAGGGGTAATTGTAGAGGCGAACCGCAGTGCGTCTACGTTCCTATAATAAAATCTGATAAGGTGTTCTGCGGTGCGTCTCTACAAATTTCACTATCTTAGCTTTTCATAAAATTCTGAAAGAAAATGTCAATAGCAAAACCCTTTAACCTTACTAAATGGATCGACGAAAACCGTCATTTACTTAAACCGCCTGTTGGAAACAAAAATCTTTATGTAGATTCCGGTGATTATATTGTAATGATTGTTGCAGGTCCAAATGCCCGAAAAGATTATCATTATAATGAAACCGAAGAGCTTTTTTATCAGCTTGAAGGAAGTATAAAAGTGGTTATTCAGGAAGATGGTGAACGCAAAGAAATGGAATTACATGCGGGTGATATGTATCTTCATCCTGCAAAAATCCCACATTCTCCTGTTCGTTCCGAAGGTTCAATAGGTTTGGTAATCGAGCGCAAACGTGCCGGAAAAGGGTATACTGATGGATTGCTTTGGCATTGTGATAATTGCAATCATAAATTATATGAAGTGTTTTTTGAATTGCATAATATAGAGAAAGATTTCCTGCCACATTTTGAACATTTCTATAACTCTGAAGATTTAAGAACCTGCGATAATTGCGGAACTGTAATGGAAAGTGATCCTAGATTTGTTGCGAAGAAATAGTTTTTTAGGAGCTAATCTAGCTATTCGTTCCAATCTGTTGTGTCCGTCGCAACTAACACAAAAGGATTTCCACTTCTATCTGGGCTAATTCATTATAGTAATATTTTTATTTAAGAAAGAATAATACTATATTTGTATCATAAATGAAATAAAATTAAACCAAAAATGATACAAGAAATTATCACATATAAAAATATAGTTAATAGTATTGAGGATTTAATTGATAAGTCTCCATTTAAAAAAGCTTATATTATTGAAAAAGCAGGTATACCAAGTCCTACTTTTTATAGAAAGCTAAAAACCCAAACCTTCACTCCGGATGAGATGCTTTCTATAGCAAAAATACTTTCTCCAGTAGAAAATTTCCGATTAGAACTAAAAGCAGAAATCGAACAAGGTAAACTTGATCTAAAGAATGGGGATTTTATAACCCATGAGGAAGTATTAGAGGAATTGAAAAGAAAAAAACTGATATAAATTTTACAAATTAAACATGTCTATTGGTTGTTGACGATTATTCCAAAAAGCAATTAACGTAATAAAGTTTTCTTCTACTTCGTAATATAGGGTAATTTGTTTTGAAATCAATATTTCTCGACATTCCAAATCGGGCCTGTATTTTCCTAATTGAGGGTTGTTTTCCAGTATTTTAGTAATGTGCATAACATTTTTTATAAACTTTTTAGCAATCAAAGGAGTCCAATAGTGTTCAAGATAATTCTGAATACTATCAAAGTTATATTTTGCTTTTTTAGACCAAATAATTTCCATTCAAATTTTAATTATTGGCTAAATTATAAAAATTAACTTACAAATTTATAATTCAAAACGTTTCCCTTGTTCAGGATAAATAATTTTCAATCCTAAATCGTTTTGATCTTTGATTTGCTCTTTAATTTTAATGATGTTTTTTGTTGGAGGTTTTAAATGTGTAATGATAATTTTAAAACCTTTCAAAGTATCTTTTCCGGCTAATTCTTCCAAAACATGCATTTCCTGCATTAAGTAATTAGGAGTTAAATGTCCGAACAGAAACTTGTCAGGCTGCTCGTTTGGAAAAGAAACTTCAATGAAAATTCCTTTCAACTGTTTGCTTTTAACCAAAGGTGCAATTGCAGTCCATAAATCACTTAGATTGTTGCTTTTTTCTATCGTATCAGGTCCTGTATCGCCGAGATATAGTGCATAATCTTCATTATTTTTAATTAGAAAAGCCGTGCTCTCAAAAGGGTTTACATGACTTAGCGGAAAAGCTTTTACCGTCATTTTTGTGTTCGTTAAAGGAGTTTCTTCGCCAATGTTTAAAGTTTGAAAATGGTATTTTTTCAAAGGAAAACCAACTCCGGCATCTCCAAAATTTGCCCAGGTTTGATCGTTAAAATAATGGTTTTCCATCATTTGCATGCATTTGTCAGTTGCGTAAACAGTTTTTGATGAATCGGCAGGAGAATTAATGATTAAACCTGAAACGTGATCTAAATGTGCATGCGAAATCAAATATCCTTTTATATATTTTCGTAAAACGTCACTTGTGGAAACTTTAAAAACCTTGTTTTCAATTGCTTTTTCGATTCCCGCATTTACAGTTCCGGCGTCAAGGCAGATATAATCCTTTGTATTTATTGGAGCCAATAAATATGCAGAAAGATTTTTTTCGTCAATTCCACCTTTTATTCCCAATGGAACAACTTGAAAAGAAGCTTTTTGTTCTTTTTGAGAAAATGCATTAAATGAGATTAAAAGGAAACAAAGTAAAAGCCTGTTGAAAGTGGTCATATCTGGATTTTTTAGGATACAAATTTCATTAATTAAAGTGAATAAATAGAGGCTTATTCCTGAAATTCATATGAAATAACGCTAAATTTACGTTTATTTTAAAATATCATTTAAATTGTATTTTAATTCGAAAACAATATCTTTACATAAAAATATAACAATTTTAACTAAAAAAGTTACAATGACAACAATAGCATCGCAATTTGGAATGAATGAGGCTCTGGATAAATTGGGCATCAAATTGATAAATGAAGGAACATCAACAGGGATCAATAATTTTTCATCAGGAGAAATTTTAGATAGTTTTTCACCTGTTGACGGAAAATTGATTGCTTCGGTAAAAATGTCAACTCAGGATGATTATGAAAAAGTAATGCAGGCTGCAACAGCAGCTTTCAAGACATTTCGTTTAATTCCGGCTCCGCAACGTGGAGAAATTGTACGCCAGTTTGGAGAAAAATTACGTCAGAATAAAGAAGCTCTTGGTAAATTGGTTTCTTATGAAATGGGAAAATCATTGCAGGAAGGTTACGGAGAAGTTCAGGAAATGATTGATATCTGCGATTTTGCGGTTGGGTTATCTCGACAATTACATGGATTAACGATGCATTCAGAAAGACCAGGACACCGTATGTATGAGCAATATCATTCATTGGGGGTTGTAGGGATTATTTCGGCATTTAATTTTCCGGTTGCAGTTTGGGCCTGGAATACAGCTTTGGCATGGATTTCTGGTGATGTTTGTGTTTGGAAACCTTCTGAAAAAACACCTTTATGCGGAATCGCTTGTCAAAATATTATTGCTCAGGTTATCAAGGAAAACAATTTACCAGAAGGTATTTCGTGCCTGATTAATGGCGATTACAAGATAGGAGAATTAATGACGGCAGATACACGAATTCCGTTAATTTCTGCAACAGGTTCAACCCGAATGGGGAAAATTGTAGCTCAGGCAGTTGCCGGACGTTTAGGGAAATCGCTTTTAGAATTAGGAGGAAATAATGCCATAATTGTAACTCCGGATGCAGATATTAAAATGACCGTAATTGGTGCTGTTTTTGGTGCTGTAGGAACGGCAGGACAACGTTGTACATCGACGCGTCGTTTGATTATTCACGAAAGTATCTATGATAAAGTAAAAGATGCTTTGGTTGCGGCCTACAAGCAATTACGAATAGGAAATCCGCTTGACGAAAACAATCACGTTGGACCGTTAATCGATACTCATGCAGTTGAAATGTATGCAATTGCATTAAATAAAGTTGTTGCCGAAGGAGGAAAAATTCTGGTTGAAGGTGGAGTTCTTTCAGGAGAAGGTTATGAAAGTGGATGTTACGTAAAACCTGCAATTGCCGAGGCTCAAAATTCATTTGCAATTGTACAGCATGAGACATTTGCTCCGGTTTTATATTTAATTAAATATTCGGGTGATGTAGATAGTGCTATCGAAATTCAAAATGGAGTAGGTCAGGGATTGTCTTCGGCTATTATGACAAATAATTTGCGTGAAGCGGAGAGATTTTTATCGGTAGTTGGTTCTGATTGTGGTATTGCAAATGTAAATATCGGAACTTCAGGAGCTGAAATAGGTGGAGCTTTTGGTGGAGAAAAAGAAACCGGAGGCGGACGTGAATCAGGTTCTGATGCCTGGAAAATTTATATGCGTCGACAAACCAATACCATTAATTACACGACAAGTTTGCCGTTGGCACAAGGTATAAAGTTTGATTTGTAATTAAATTAAATGATTAAGAAAAAAGGCTTCCATATTTGGAAGCCTTTCTTTTAAAATTTAGTTTGCAATTATTTCTTTAGAATGGTTTGATTAATTGTACCATTGGATGTGTAAATTTTCGCAAGATATGTTCCGTGAATAAGTTTGCTTATATCGATACTTTCGGTATTTTTCCCTGATGAATTGACCAATGTTCCCGAAATATTATAAATCTCGATTTTTTCTACTGTTTGGTCTGAATTAGAAAGGTATAATACATTGGTAACAGGATTAGGGTATAAAACAACTTTTGCAGTTTCTGTTTCTGCAGTTGGTATTTGTGCTATACGTAAAGTGCTTCCGCTATATTGCGTGTTCATATAGAATAAGTTAGCTGTATCTTTTTTTGTTATTGTATGGTTTCCTGCAGCAAGTGTCACAGTCACAATTCCTCCTGAAGCAGTTTTATCTACGTTGTCCACTTTAATTGTTGCTGCCGCTTCAACAAATACCAAAGTCAAAGTGCTTGACTGAGTTGTTGTGAAAGTTATACTTGTAGATGACTCAATTTTAAGGCATTGTGTCAATGTCAAGCCGTTGTATGTTACTGTTCCTTTTGTTGTAGATAGATTTCCTGTTATATTGTAGAAAGAACTCGTTTTTCCTGAAGCTGTAAAATTGTGTATTTCATTTCCACCAGGATTATTTGTTGTCACCGTTATTGTTCCAGATCCAGTTGCAGCTGAGCCGGATGATCCGGTTGTAGCGATTGAATAAGATAATGTTGCAGTTGGTGTTCCGGTAATTGTGATTGTTTTTGCTGTTGTATTTTTTACAAAACTAATTCCCGATGCCGGTAATCCTGTTACAGTTGCATCTGTTGCGCTACCTCCCCATGTAAATACGATTGAACCTATTGCAGTTCCGCTCGCAACTGTTTGATTATTATTACTTGTTGAAGTTAAAGTTTGTGTTGAAGCTGCTGTAACAGTTATAGTTCCAGATCCCGTTGCTGGTGTTCCTGTTCCTGTTGTAGCAATAGAATAGGTTACAGTTGCAGTTGGTGTTCCTGTAATTGTGATTGTTTTTGCTGTTGTGTTTTTCACAAAGCTTATTCCTGATGCAGGTAAACCGGTTACAGTTGCATCAGTTGCATCTCCTCCCCATGTAAATACAATAGAACCTATTGCTGTGCCACTTGTAACAGTTTGGTTATTGTTTGAAGTTGAAGTTAAAGTTTGAGAACTTACAGGAGGATTATTCGTGCCATCCTGAACAAATACTAAAGTTGTCTGATAATTCACAAGGGCAGCTTTAAGGCCTGTATTAACGGCATCAGCAGTATCATCTACAGCATTGTTGAAAGTCCATTTTAAATCTCCACCAGAAACGCGTCCTGCATATTGCATTACATTAGTTTTGGCAACTTCAGGGCTATCAGGAGTGTAAGAATACATAACACTCGAATTAGTATCAAAATTGTTGTAAGTATTAGCGCCCTGTTTAGATTTTATACTGCTGCTGATAGTTTCATTTCTTGTAGCTGCGACATAGGCATCAAATTCTACCGGATACGCACTTGCATCATAAGCCACAAAACGTGTTTGCCCGCTCATCGTGTTGTTGAATGCTTTTATTGTTCCGCCATTTTCACTTGAAAAAGTTCCTTCAGCCCCGTTATATACATCAGTTCCCTGCATCGAAGTTAGCATTGGATATTTGCAATTACGAAAAAAGTTATTTTCAACAAAAACAGATGAACCTAATGTTGATCCTACGCCGTATTTTGAATTTCCGTCATAATAATTATTGTAAACGTGAGCTGAATAATAGCGTACACGAGGATGACGAGAATCAGAATGGTCGTACCAATTGTGATGATATGTGATGTATAATCCCGCGGTAGTTCCTTCGCTTAATCCTAATAGATTTGATTTTCCCGAATCCCAAAAGTGATTATATGAGAACGTTACATAAGTTGACTTTTTGCAATCCATTGCTCCGTCTCCTTTTACCTGATCAGCATCACTTCCTGCATCTCCATAGAATAAATCGCAGTTGTGTACCCAAACATAATCGTTGTTTTGCTGTAATCCGATATTGTCACCTTCGCTGCTATTACAGTTCATAGTTCCAATATTTCTAACTTCGATATTAGAAGCGTTTTTAATTCTTATTCCCCATCCGTCAGCTACCGCATCGTTTCCAATACCTTCAAGAGTAATATAGCTGGATGCGTTTTTATTATTTTCTATCGCTATATCGCCACTTTGCATATACGATAGATCTGTAATTTGTCCAACCAAACGAACAATTAGTGGGCGTAAATCCTGGCCTTTCTTGTATCCATCCAAAATAGTTTGTAAACCTACGCAGGGATTTGTTGTTGCTCCCGTAACATTTAGTGATACAGTATTTTTTGTTTGTTCTGTAATGTATAGGATTACAGCATTACTTTTTATCGTACCATCAGCATTGTAACCACCTGGCACACGTCCGTTTGAAAAAGCGAAGCCAGTTCGATCCTGTGCTTTCACAGTAAGTGAGCCTGTTGTTGTGCCTGTTCCTTCTGTTCCTGAAATTACAGGTTTTATTTTTACGGTGTAGGTGCCGGCTTTTAGCCCGGGAATGTCCGCACGGAAATAAGATCCATAACTGCGAATAAGCTGATTGTCAATTTTTCGATCAGTAATTCCTTCGCCTGTATAGTATACATTATACGATTGAGCATTGTTTACAGGTTGCCATTTTACAAATACAGATTCGAGCCATCCTGTAGATTCGGTAATTTGTTGCGCCCATGATTGCATAGATAGCAAAAAAATCAAAATTAGTAAGTTTTTTTTCATAATAGTTGGTTTAAGGTTAGTAAAGAATAATTTGTGGTTATTTACTAATTACAAAAAGTGGTTTTATTGTAATCGATTACACAAAAATAAATAAAATTTCGATATTCAAAATATTTTTATCATAAAAAAACATATATAATAAAAAATATTATGTTAAATTATGTATTATGTAATAAATTGCATTAATTGTAATTTATTACATAATATGAAAAATATTGCTTAAGTATTATTTTTACTACACTTTTAAGTACGGGTTAAATTTTATAATCAAATTATTTTAATTATAAATAGGAGATTTTAGAGTAATAAAAGAAAAGGAATAAAGTAAAGAAAAAGACTGTTAATTTGTTTTAAATAGTATAACTGCAATGAGTTTTTTGTCTCAATTTTGACTTAAATTTTGATAAACAAGAATGGAGTTTTGCTTTTTG
This sequence comes from Flavobacterium sp. MEB061, assembly GCF_000834715.1. Lineage (NCBI taxonomy): Bacteria > Pseudomonadati > Bacteroidota > Flavobacteriia > Flavobacteriales > Flavobacteriaceae > Flavobacterium > Flavobacterium sp. MEB061. Next base: position 11,263 of record NZ_JXQR01000007.1, read on the forward strand.
GCGTTAAAAACTTTATTGATAATAGTATTGTGAAAAGTTAATTCACAACATAATTTCAATTAAAAAAAGATGTGGAGAACTAATATTTTGCAATAAAAAAGGCCTTTTTGAATTTTCAAAAAGGCCTTAGATTTTATGATTAAAAAAGAGATTAGTCTTTACTGGATAATTTTGATAATAATCTTAAAAATTCAATGTATAACCAAACTAATGTTACCATTAAACCCATTGCACCGTACCATTCCATAAATTTTGGCATTCTTTGCTGTACTCCTTTTTCAATTTGATCAAAGTCTAAAAATAAGTTCAAAGCAGCAATAATAATAACAAAAACACTAATTCCAATACTCATCATAGAATTTCCATGATGTACAGGAGTAAAGCTTGTAAACATAGATACCAGCCATGAAATTAAATAATAAGTTGCTATTGCTAATGTAGCGGCAACCACTACTGACTTGAATTGTTCTGTTACTTTTACGATTCTAAATTTATATAAACCTAAGCAAACTAAAAAAGTAACTAAAGTTGCACCAACAGCGTTAATCACAATTCCAGGATACATTGCTTCAAAAATAGCGGATATACCTCCAATGAATAGTCCCTCAAACAAGGCATATCCGGGAGCCAGATAAGGAGAAAGATGTGGTTTAAATGCAGAAATTACAACTAAAATAAGTCCAACAACGGCACCACCAATCGCTGGCAGCATAATATTAATTCCGTTAAACGCCATCCACCATGTTACCATAGCAGCTCCGCATAAAATTAAAAATAAAATTGCTGTTTTATTGATTGTACCCGAAACACTCATTTCCTGATTGTAATCAATAATTTGTGCTTGGTGTACCTCTTCAGCTTTTGACACAGCATTTGATGAAAAACGCTTGTTGCTTAAAAATGGATTTTTTGAATTGAAGTTCATATTTTAATACATTTAATTGACCCCAAATATATGGAGTTTTTTTGATGTGCAATTAGTTCTTCATTTTTTTTAACATGATTTTTTCTTCGGAATAAATTTATCTTAAAATAAAAAATCCATTCGTTAAGAGAATGGATTTTCTATATATTTTTTAATGAATTTTTTATCTCAATAAATCTAAAACTAATGAAGGAAATAATCCAAGTACAATGTTTAATGCAATAGAGATTACAGCAACAGCATATATAAGAAATGGTTTTCCTGTACGTTCTTCATTAGCTTCTTTAGAATACATTGCCAGAATTAGTTTAAAATAGTATCCAACACTAATAATTGAATTAATAACTGCTACAATTACCAATGCTATATAACCAGCCTGAATTGTTTGGTCAAACAAGAATAATTTAGCAAAAAAACCTGAAAAAATTGGAATACCAGCCATAGATAACAATGATCCTGTTAAAATAGCAGCCAATAATGGATTCGTTTTTCCAAGACCGTGGAAGTTGGTAATATCTTCGTTATCCTGATTTTTGCAAACATATAAGATAACACTAAAAGATGCAATTCCCGCTAAAGCGTAGGCTGCAGTATAATATAATAATACACCCGCAGAAGTTGAAATACTCAAGAAAGTCATTAACATGAAACCGGCATGCGAAATTCCTGAGAATGCAAGCATACGTTTTACATTTACCTGGCGTAACGCCATAATGTTTCCAACAGTCATTGATGCAATAGATACAATTACGACGATATTTTCAAAGGTTCCTAAAAGTTCCTGATTTTCAAGCGACGGAATTAAATTCAATCCTTCAATTAATTTGTATAATGTTGCGATGGCAATAACTTTTGCAAGTGTGCTCATTAAAGCAGTTGTGAGGGCAGGAGAACCTTCATAAACATCCGGAGCCCAAAAGTGAAATGGAACTGCTGCTATTTTAAAGAACATACCAATAATCATTAAGATCATTCCGATAGGAAACCAGATTGGTAATTCTGCTGACAATGAACTCTCGTGAATTTCGGCAACATCAAAACTTCCCATTGCTCCGTAAATCAAACAAATTCCAAATAAAATAATTCCTGATGCAAAAGATCCCATCAAAAAGTATTTCATACCAGCTTCGTTACTCTTTAAATTCAAACGGTCACTTGCTGCTAAAACATATAATGCAATAGATAGAATTTCGATTCCTAAGAAAAACATAGCCAGATTGCCAAAAGATACCATTGCTACACCTCCAGCTAATAAAAATATTTTTATAGCAATAAAATCTGAGATTTTAGTGGGATGGTTTTCATAAAAATTATGACTTAGCGCTACCAGGAAAATGGTCAGAATAATAAACAACGATGAAAAAGCAGTAGAGAATTTACTCACTGTAATCATGTTATTATAATAACTTTCTGTTGTGCCGAATTCTGAAAAATTAAGTGCCAAAACAGCCAGTAATCCAATTATCGTAAATGGAATAATGGCTTTTCTTAAATTAAGAATTTCAAATAATAGGCAGAAAATACCCAATCCTGTTATAGCTATTAATGTATTCATTTTTGTTTTTTTGATTTAGGAAACCGAAAACTAATGATGCCCTAATTTATTTTTATTTAAAATATTAATTTTTATTGATAACGTTTAAGATAGTTTCTAAACTTGGTGTTATCAAATCTGTAATTGGTTTTGGATAAAATCCGAAGAATATTAAAACCGCAATAATTACTACAAATGATATTCCTTCATTAACAGAAACATCTGCAAAAGTTTTAGAATTTGTATCTCCCAACATTACATTCTGAAACATTTTAAGCATATAATAAGCTCCTAAAATAATTGTTGTTCCGCCTAAAACAGCAAACCAAACATTAATTTGAGACAGACTATACAAAACTGTAAATTCTCCAACGAAGTTAAAAGTACTTGGTAAAGCAACTGAGGCTAAAACCAAAATCAAAAACATTGAAGTGAATTTTGGAGATTGAATACGAATTCCGCCCATTGCACCAATTTCTCTTGTTTCAAATCTTCTAAAGATAATCTCAGCAGCAAAGAATAAACCAACTACAACAAAACCGTGAGCAATCATTTGTAAAACTGCTCCGCGTAAACCGTCAATTGTTAAAGTGTAAGTTCCGGCAGCAATTAACCCAACGTGTGCTAATGATGAATAAGCCAATAATTTTTTTAAATCTTTTTGTCTTAAAGCAACAATAGATCCGTAGATAACTCCAGCGATTCCCAAAGCAATAAAAATGTTCATATATTCTTTTGCTGCAAGTGGCGCAATTGGCAATTGCCAACGAATAACACTATACAATCCCATTTTTAGCATAATACCAGATAAAAGCATTGTTCCAACTGTTGGTGCTTTTTGGTAAACGCTTGCCTGCCATGTATGAAATGGAATGATTGGAATTTTAATAGCATAAGCTAAAAAGAATGCAAGGAAAATCCATAATTGCTCACAAGCAGATAAATTCAATTTGTATAAATCTTCGATAAGGAAGCTTTTTGCTTTTGTATATAAATAGATAAAACCAATCAACATAAATAAAGATCCTGCAAGTGTGTAAATAAAGAATTTTACAACTGCTTTTCTGCGTTCTTCAGCATCACCATTCCCCCAAATAAGGGCAATAAAATATATAGGAATAAGTGATAATTCCCAAAAAATATAATATAAAAGTCCATCTGCCGCAAGGAAAGTTCCTGTCATAGCAAAGGCCATAAATAAGATTAAAGCATAAAAACCTTTAGCATTTTTATATTCATTTCCAAAAGAGGAAAATATAATGATTGGCGTTAGTGCAACAGTTAACAAAAGCATTGCAATTGCTAATCCGTCAGCATTTAAAACGAATGAAATTTTAGGTTGTGTAATCCAGGCGTTGATGAAACTAATGTTTTCGCCTGCATTAAAATGACTTAACAATACTAAAGAACAGCCTAAAGCCGCTAAACTAAAGAACAAAGCAACTTTTGAAGCTAGTTTGTCACCAACAAAATAAGTGGCAAATGCACCAATTAAAAGAATAATTAATATAAGAGAAACGTTCATAGTTGTTAAATTATTTAGCTAAAAATATATAGGAAACAATGGCGCAAAGACCTAAAACAAAGGCAAAAAGATATAATCCGATGCTTCCGTTTTGTAATTTTTTACCTTGAAAGCCTATTTCATTGGTTACTTTTCCTAATCCGAATACAAGTGATGATAGACCAGTCTCGATATAGTCTCTGAAGAATCTTGACAATACGTTGATAGAACGAACAAATATGGCATCGTAAATTTCATCTACATAATATTTGTTGTAAAGTACTTTTGTTAAACCAGTAATGTTTTCATCTGCTTCAGGAACATTATCTTGTTTGAAGTATTTGATGTAAGCAATTAAGATTCCTAATAATCCGCCTAAAACAGCAACTCCCATTAAGGTATATTCTGTAGTTCCCAAATGATGTTCTTCGCCTGCAGCTTTTGTAAAAAGTGGAGCCAAATATTCGTTTAACCAACTATTTCCAGGCAAACTAATTAATCCGCCAAAAGTAGCTAAGACTGCAAGAATCATTAAAGGAAAAGTAATTAAACCGTCACTTTCATGTAAATGATGTTTTTGTTCTTCAGTTCCTCTAAAATCTTTAAAGAAAGTTAAAAACATTAATCTAAACATATAAAAAGCCGTCATGATTGAAGCAATAGATCCAATCACATATAATGGAATACTATTGTGGAAAGCGGTCATTAAGATTTCATCTTTAGAAAAGAAACCTGAGAAAAATGGAACACCAGAAATGGCTAATGATGAAATTAACATCGTCCAGAAAGTTACAGGCATTGCTTTACGCAATCCACCCATTTTGCGCATATCCTGTTCTCCGTGTAAACCGTGAATAACAGATCCTGAACCTAAGAACAAACAAGCTTTAAAGAATGCATGAGTGATTACGTGGAAAACGGCAACTTCATAAGCACCTAATCCCAAGGCTAAAAACATTAATCCTAATTGAGAAACGGTAGAGTAGGCCAAAACCTTTTTAATATCTGTCTGAACTAAACCAATTGTTGCAGCAACTAATGAAGTTACAGCTCCAACAACTGCAATTACAGTTTGAACGTCTGGTGCTAAATCAAATACAAAGTTTAATCTCGTTACCATAAAAATACCGGCAGTAACCATTGTTGCAGCGTGAATTAATGCTGAAACCGGTGTTGGTCCTGCCATAGCATCAGGTAACCAAGTATATAACGGAATTTGTGCTGATTTACCACAAGCTCCAATAAACAAGCATAAAGCTGCCAATGAAAGCAATGGTAAATTCAAGTTTGTTGCTCCCGCAATTGCTGTTTTTAAAGTAGCATAATCTAAAGTTGAGAACATTGAACCAATAATGAACATTCCGATTAATAAACCTAAATCTCCAATTCTGTTCATGATGAAAGCTTTTTTCGCAGCATCATTATAATCCTGGTTTTTATACCAAAATCCAATTAATAAATACGAGCAAAGTCCAACACCTTCCCAACCAATGAATAAAACTAGTAAGTTACTTCCAATTACAAGAGTAATCATGAAAAACACGAACAGATTTAAATAAGCAAAAAATTTGTGCATATTTTCATCATCATGCATATAACTAATAGAATATAAATGAATCAAAGATCCAATACCTGTTACAAAAAGCAACCAAAGCAGAGATAGTTGATCTAATAAAAATCCAAGATTGATATGTAAGTTACTGATCTGAATCCAGTCAAATAAAGTTATTTGAATGGCTTTTTCAGTTTGAGCAAGTTGATTGAAAAAGAAAATTGTAACAAGAAAAGAAACTAAAACAGAAACAGTTCCAATAATTCCGGAAGCTGTTTTCCCTAAAGTTTTTCCAAAGAAAACATTGATTAAAAATCCTAAAAAAGGAGCTAATACTAAAACTAAAGCTAAATTGGTATCCATTTCCATTTATCCTTTTAAATTTTTTAAATTATCGATACTAATCGAACCTAAATTTCTAAAGATCGAAACTAAAATAGCCAATCCAACTGCAACTTCTGCCGCAGCAACTGCCATCGAGAAGAATACAAAAACTTGTCCTTGCGCATCTTGATGATAAGTTGAAAAAGCAACAAATAAAAGGTTAACAGCATTCAACATGATTTCGATAGACATGAATACAATGATTGCATTTCGTCTATACAATACACCAAAAACACCAATACAGAAAAGTACAACACTTAAAAAGATGTAGTTTTCAATACCTATTTGATTTAATATATTACCCATTATTTATTTAATTTTTCTTTTTTAGACAATAGTACAGTTCCAATCATCGCTACTAAAAGTAAAACTGAAGCAAATTCAAACGGAACCATATATTCATTCAACAATATTTTACCCAATACTTTAATAGATTGGAAATCTTCTCCGGTCGAATCGTAATCACCAACAATTGGTTTTGAATTAATGAAAATTGCAATCAATACAATGCAAATCAAACAGAAAGACACAATTGCGCCTAAACGTGTAATTCTAGGTCTGTGTACTTGATGGCGTTCGTTAAGATTCATCAACATAATCGTAAACAGGAACAAAATCATAATTGCTCCGGAATAAACTATAAGATGTACTATAGCTAAAAATTGAGCATTTAATAGTAAATAGTGACCAGCAATCGAGAAAAAACAAATCACTAAATAAATAGCACTGTGAATTGGGTTTCTGCTAAAAATGGTCAGGAAAGCGGTGATTACCGTAATAAACGCTAAGAAACAAAATATAATTTGTACAGTTGTTGCGTGTGCAAAATCAGGAATATGTATCATTTAGTTAGCATTATTAAGTTGGGCATTTTTGATTGCCACATCAAGAGGCATCACTAATCTGTCTTTTCCAAAAATAAAGTCTTCTCTTTCATAGCTTGATGGAACCAAAACTTTTGAAGTAGTCAGGTAAATTGCATCTTTCGGACATGCTTCTTCACATAAACCACAGAAAATGCAACGCAACATATTGATTTCATATATAGATGCGTATTTTTCTTCTCTATACAAATGTTTTTCATCTGCTTTACGTTCTGCAGCTTTCATTGTGATTGCTTCAGCAGGACATGATAAAGCACATAATCCACAAGCTGTACAGTTTTCACGACCTTGTTCATCACGTTTTAACTGGTGTTGACCACGATAAACTGGACTCATTTCACGCACTTGCTCAGGATAGTGAATCGTCACTTTTTTTCTGAATAAATGTTTAAGGGTGATATATAATCCTTTCACAATCGCCACAAGATACAATCGCTCCCAAAAAGTCATCTCTTTATTAGAGACCATCTTTTTTCTACCCGATAATGATATAGTTTCTATTGACATTTTATAATGTATGATTTACGATTCGCAATTTGACGGTAAAATCAAATTCTAAATCTATTTATTTTTATTTGAAGCTGACAATACGGTTTTAGAATCCTAAAGCGGCAGCTATATCGTGTCTTAAAATAACAGCACCCGTAATCATGATATTAATAATTGAAAGCGGAATTAAAATTCTCCACCCTAAATTCATTAATTGATCGTATCTAAATCTTGGAATTGTCCAACGTACCCACATATAGAAAAATATGAAGAAACATAATTTTGCAAACAATGCTGCAATTCCTAATATATTAGCAATATTTACTCCTGCATGTTCTACCATCCAGCTCATTCCAGGATAGTTATATCCTCCAAAGAATAAAACAGATATGATAGTAGCTGAGATAAACATACTCGCGTATTCAGCAAATAAATAGAATCCCATTTTCATTGATGAATATTCTGTGTGATAACCTCCGATTAATTCATTTTCACATTCTGCTAAATCAAAAGGAGTTCTGTTAGTTTCTGCAAACGAACAAATCAGGAAAATCAAGAAAGATAAAGGTTGGTAAAATACGTTCCAGTTCATTTCTTGTTGTTGAAGAGAAATTTCTCTTAAACTTAAAGTTCCGGTCATCATCAACAAAGCAATCATTGATAATCCCATTGCGACTTCGTAAGAAACCATTTGAGATGCTGCACGAACAGCTCCCATTAAAGAGAATTTATTGTTAGAAGCCCATCCACCAATCATGATGCCATAAACTCCAATAGAAAGTACTCCAAAAATATATAGAATACCAATATTAATATCAGTTGCTTGTAAAAGAACATCACGACCAAAAATGTGTAATTTGTCTCCCCAAGGAATTACCGCACTTGTCATTAAAGCTGTACTCATGGCAATTGCCGGTCCTACAACAAATAAAAATTTGTTAGGTGTGTTTGGAAAAAACTCTTCTTTTGAGAATAATTTCATACCATCTGCAAGCGGTTGTAATAACCCTCCCCATCCGGCGCGGTTTGGTCCTACACGATCCTGAAGAAAAGCCGCAACTTTACGTTCAGCCCAGGTAGAATACATTGCCATGATCATTGTTATGGCAAAAACCACAACAATTACAACACTTTTCTCTATAATAAACGTACCATCTACCATCATTAAGAAATTTTGTTGTTAGTGTTTAATGGAATTTCAGCCATACTAATTTTTTTACGGTCTATGTCTCTACCCATAAGGATAGTTTTTTCAGTATCGATTTCTACTTTCTCTAATTTTTGAGTGTAGTTATTTTGGTTGATAACAGAATCTTTTTCAAATTCTCTTGGTCCTTCAATTGTCCAATCGTTTACATTTTTATGATCAAAACGACAAGAGTTGCAAATGAATTCTTCCACTTCATGATACTCGTCTTTACGACCAGTTACACGCTGAATTTCTCCTCCAAACATCCAAACTGTTGTTTTTCCACAACATCCCGGAGTTGTACATTCTCTGTGAGCATTATAAGGTTTGTTGAACCAAACTCTTGATTTGAAACGGAAAGTTTTATCGGTTAATGCTCCAACCGGGCAAACATCGATCATATTTCCAGAAAACTCATTATCAATAGCTTTTGAGATACCAGTAGAAATATTAGCATGATCTCCACGATCTAATACTCCATGTACTCTGTTGTCAGTCAACTGATCTGCAACTTGTACACATCTTTGACATAAAATACAACGATTCATATGCAATTGAATATTCGGACCAATATCTTCTGGCTCGAATGTTCTTTTTTCTTCTATAAAACGTGATTTCGGATTTCCGTGCTCGAAACTTAAGTTTTGTAAATCACATTCACCGGCCTGATCACAAACGGGGCAATCTAATGGGTGATTGATCAATAAAAATTCTGTTACAGATTTACGGGCTTCCGTTACTCTGTCAGAAGATTTGCTGTTTACTTCCATTCCGTCCATACATCCTGTTACACAAGATGCCATTAATTTTGGCATTGGTCTTGGGTCAGCTTCGCTTCCTTTAGAAACTTCAACTAAACAACAACGACATTTACCGCCGCTGCCTTTTAATTTTGAGTAATAGCACATGGCTGGCGGTACCAAATCTCCACCAATCATACGTGCAGCTTGTAGAATCGTTGTTCCTGGCTCTACGTCTATACTTTGACCGTCTATGGTTACTTTCATCTCTTATTGATTTGAATGTTGAAAGTCGGAATATTGAAAAGAATTGCTGTCCTTTTTGATATTATTAACTTTATAACTTTCTGCTTATATTTTTATACGATTACTTTACCGCCTACTAAATGTTTCACTTGCGAGAAAGGTTCAGCAACAAAGTGATCTCTATTTTTTATTTTTTCAGGGAAACGAACATGGTATTCAAATTCATCTCTAAAATGACGAATGGCTGCTGCTACCGGCCAAGATGCTGCATCTCCAAGTGGGCAAATTGTGTTACCCTCGATTTTACTTTGAATACTCCACAATAATTCGATATCCTCTTCACGGCCCTGGCCGTTTTCGATTCTCCACAATATTTTTTCTAACCAGCCTGTTCCTTCACGACAAGGTGTACATTGTCCACAAGATTCGTGGTGGTAAAAACGTGCAAAATTCCAAGTGTTTCTTACTACACAAGCAGTATCATTGTAAACGATAAATCCTCCTGAACCTAACATAGATCCGGTAGCAAAACCACCATCACTTAAAGATTCGTAAGTCATTAAACGATCTTCACCATTTGCTGTTTTGAAAATTAATTCAGCAGGTAAAATTGGCACTGAAGATCCTCCAGGTACAAACGCTTTCAAAGGTCTGCTCGAAGACATTCCTCCTAAATACTCATCAGAATTCATGAATTCGTCAACACTCAATCCTAATTCAATTTCATAAACACCAGGATTTTTAATGTGTCCTGAAGCAGAAATTAATTTAGTTCCCGTTGAACGTCCAATTCCGATTTTTGCATAATCATCTCCAGAATTGTTGATGATCCAAGGCACAGTTGCGATAGTTTCAACATTGTTTACCACTGTTGGATTTGCCCAAAGTCCTGAAACTGCCGGGAATGGCGGTTTAATACGAGGGTTTCCTCTTTTACCTTCCAAAGATTCAATAAGTGCAGTTTCTTCTCCACAAATATAAGCTCCGGCTCCACAGTGAACGTGTAACTCTAAATCGTAACCTGTTCCTAATATATTTTTTCCTAACCAACCCGCAGCTCTTGCTTCGTTGATTGCTCTTTCTAAAATTTTGAAAACCCACATATATTCTCCACGAATGTAGATGTAGGATAAGTTAGCACCTAAGGCAAAACTTGAAGTAATCATTCCTTCGATCAATAAGTGAGGAATAAATTCCATCAAGTAACGATCTTTAAAAGTTCCTGGTTCAGATTCGTCGGCATTGCAAACTAAATGTCTTGGTTTTCCTGATTTTTTATCAATAAAACTCCATTTCATTCCGGCAGGGAAACCTGCACCACCACGACCACGAAGTCCTGATTTTTTTACTTCTTCAACGACTTCGTCTGGCGTAAGTGTTTTCAAAGCTTTTTCTACAGAAGCGTAACCACCATTTTGACGATATACTTCGTAGGTTTTAATTCCTGGAATATTGATTTTATCTAATAATATTTTTTGTGACATATTATTTATCGTGTAATATTATTTTATCATCTCTGCAATCAGCAATTAACTGATCGATTTTTTCTTCTGTCAATTTTTCTTTGTAGAAATCGCCTAATTGCATCATCGGAGCATATCCGCAAGCACCTAAACATTCTACGCCGGCAATGGTAAACATTCCGTCTGGAGTTGTTTCTCCCATTTTAATGCCTAATTTTTCAGAAGTATAATCCATTAAATTTTCGGCACCATTTAAACAACAACAAGATGTCTGGCAGAATTCGAACATGTATTTTCCAATTGGTTTTTGGTTGTACATGGTATAAAAAGTAACCACTTCGTAAACCTCAATTGGTTTGATGTGCAAAATTTCAGCAACCTTATCCTGTAACTCAGTACTTAACCAGTTGTCGTGTGCGTCCTGCACTTCGTGTAAAACAGGCAACAAAGCTGATTTTCTTTTGTCTTCAGGATAATGACTGATCAATTCATTGATGCGAGTCATCAATGCTTCAGTCATGTTTATTTCTTGTTTGTAATGTTTTCTTTCCATTCTTAATTTTAGATTTTAGATTTCTGATTTTAGATTTTTCAATCTGCAACCTATAATCTACATTCTGCAATCTTTTATTAGTTTTTAGATTTTCCAATCTGAATTCTTCAATTCTTAATGTTTAGTTTAGGTTTTCCAATCTACATTCTAAAATCTAAACTCTACAATTCTTTAGGCGTCTAATTCTCCTGCAATTACATTTAAACTCGAAAGGATAACAATTGCATCTGACAGTAAAGAACCTTTAATCATTTCAGGATATGCTTGGTAATAAATAAAGCAAGGTCTTCTGAAATGTAATCTATATGGAGTTCTGCTTCCGTCTGTAACCAGATAAAATCCGATTTCTCCGTTTCCACCTTCAACAGGATGGTAGATCTCTGCAACTGGTACAGGAACTTCTCCCATTACAATCTTAAAGTGATAAATCAAAGATTCCATAGAAGTATAAACATCTTCTTTTGGAGGAAGGTAGTAATCTGGAACTTCTGCATGATATTCGTTTCCTGCCGGCATTTTATCCAACGCTTGACGAATAATGCTTAAACTTTCCCAAACTTCAGCATTACGAACACAGAAACGATCGTAAGTATCACCTGATTTTCCAACGGGAACAGCAAAATCGAAATCTTCGTAAGAAGAGTAAGGCTGTGCAACACGAACGTCATAATCAACTCCGGCAGCACGTAAGTTTGGACCCGTAAATCCGTAAGCCATTGCTTGCTCTGCTGAGATTGCACCTACGTCTACGGTTCTGTCAAGGAAAATTCTGTTTCTTTCGAATAAGTTTACAAATTCTTGCCAAGCGACAGGGAAATCTTGTAAAAACACATCTAATTTGCGGAATGCTTCTGGTGACCAATCTCTTTCGAAACCACCAATTCTTCCCATATTTGTTGTTAAACGAGCACCACAAATTTCTTCGTAAATCTCGTAAACTTTTTCTCTAAATTGAAAAACGTATAAGAAACCTGTATACGCACCAGTATCAACACCAAGAATCGAGTTACAGATTAAGTGGTCTGTAATACGTGCCAGCTCCATTACGATAACCCTTAAATATTGAGCTCTTTTAGGAACTTCAATATTAAGTAATTTTTCTAATGTCATCCACCATCCCATATTGTTTATAGGAGAGGAGCAATAGTTCATACGGTCTGTAAGTGGCGTAATTTGATAAAAAGGACGATTTTCGGCAATTTTTTCGAAAGCTCTGTGGATGTAACCAATCGTTGGTTCAGCCTCAAGGATTCTTTCTCCATCCATCAACAGGATATTTTGAAAAATACCGTGTGTAGCTGGGTGCGTTGGCCCTAAATTTAGGACAGAAAGCTCGCTTCCGTCTTCGTTTAGTTTCTCCTTTATTATTTTAGCATATCTATGCTCTGGTGGTAATAATAGTTCTGACATTTTATAATGTTGAATTATTTATTTTTTAGCAATTTGTTGTTGTTCTTCCAAAGAATCTGTCATCCTTATCTGTTCTTCCGCTGTCTTCCATTGGGAATTCTTTTCGCATTGGGAACGATATCATTTCATCCATATTCAAAATACGTTTCAATTGCGGATGTCCAATAAAGTTGATCCCATAGAAATCGTATGTTTCTCTTTCCATCCAATTTGAACTTAGGAAAATATTTGAAATGGTTTTTATCTCTGGTTTTTCACCGTTTAAGAATACTTTGATTCTAATACGTTTGTTTTCGTACCAATTGTGCAAATGATATACTATTGCAAACTGACGATCTGTTTCGTTGTCCGGATAATGAACACCGCATAAATCGGTTAAAAAATGGAATCGTAAATCAGAATCGTTTTTCAAAAAAAGAATCAAGGCTGTGATTTTGTCAGCAGTAGTTTCTAGTGAAAAAATATCTCTTTCTTGTTGAAAGTTAAAAACACTTGTGTCAAATGTTTCTGTAAGTTTATCTTGAATTAGGGTATTTTCTAAAGCCATCTTATGAAATGTTATATGAAGCTAGTAATTCTTGGTATTCTGGAGAACTTCTGCGTCTCACAGATTCGCTTTTTACCAATTCCTGAAGTTTCATTACTCCATCAACAATTTGTTCTGGTCTTGGAGGGCATCCCGGAACGTAAACGTCAACAGGAATTACTTTATCAATTCCTTGTAAAACAGAATATGTATCGAAGATTCCACCTGATGAAGCACAAGCTCCAACTGCAATTACCCAGCGAGGTTCAGACATTTGTTCGTAAACTTGTCTTAAGATAGGTGCCATTTTTTTAGAAATAGTTCCCATTACCAGCAACATGTCTGCCTGACGAGGAGAAAAACTCACACGCTCAGAACCAAATCGTGCTAAATCGTAGTGTGAAGCCATTGTGGCCATGAATTCGATACCACAGCATGAAGTTGCAAAAGGCAAAGGCCATAATGAATTGGCTCTTGCTAAACCTACAACATCATTTAGTTTTGTAGCGAAGAAACCTTCTCCTACAACTCCTTCTGGCGCTGCAACCATATTTACATTTGAATCGCTCATTTTATTTTAGATTTTAGATTTCTGATTTTAGATTTTGTAAACCTGAAAATCGAAATCAATTTTAAAAATCGATTATATTTTTAAGAAACTTATTTTTTCAAATCTAAAATTCTAAATCAAACAATCTAAAATCTAAAATTTAAAATCTGAAATCATAAATTATTATTCCCAGTCTAAAGCTTTCTTTTTGATGATATAGAAGAAGCCAACTAAAAGCAAAGCCATAAAGACAATCATTTTAAGCATTCCCTCAACACCAAGTTCTTTAAAGTTTACTGCCCAAGGATAAAGGAAAATTACCTCTACATCAAACAAGACAAACAAAATGGCTACTAAGAAGTATTTTACAGAAAAAGGAATACGGGCGTTACCAACAGATTCGATACCGCACTCAAAGTTTTTATCTTTAACTTCTGAAGTTCTTTTTGGGCCTAATTTTCCAGAAACAATGATGGTTCCTACCACAAAACCTACAGCTAAAATAAACTGCATTAAAATAGGAAGATAACTGTATTGATCAGATTGCATAATCTTGGGGGTTTTTTACTTAAAAAATGAGCCACAAAGATAGCTTTCAACTCTGTAAATCACAAGCTAAAAAAGGATTTAAGTGTGTAACAAAAGGGTGATTGTTTGTAATTTTTATTGATTATAAATAACAAGAACCTATTTTATGTTTTTTTTAAGATTTGAGCAAAAAAAAACGTCTCGAAATTAATCGAGACGTTTTAAAACCATTCAGAGGCAAAAAAAATAAATTGCTATATTTTTCTTAGATTACTGCTACTTTAGCAGCAACTTTCCCTTTTCTTCCTTCTTCTTCTTCATAGCTTACACGGTCACCTTCGCGTAATTCTTCCGCGTTAATTCCTGAAGCGTGAACGAAGATATCTTTTCCTGTTTCTTCGTCTGTAATGAATCCATAACCTTTAGATTCATTGAAAAATTTTACTGTACCTGTACGCATTGTAATTGTAATAATAATTTATAATGTAGCAAATGTAACATATAAATTCATACAAAAGACAATAAGGTGTTAATTTTTTGTAAAAATTATTGATTCACAGTGTTTTCGCTATTTATATTGCATCAATTTACATATGGATATGCTTTAATTGAGAATCATTTATTGTAAGAATAAAAAGTAGGAAATTTTTAAATTATCTTCAAAATTATTTTTTTAATAGAACAATTCGCTTTCTCATCATCAATCTTAAGTTTACAAATCGTGTTTCTCCTTTAAAATAGGTATTGCTTCATTATCAAGCATAAAAAAACTGCAGCTAATTTTTTAACTGCAGTTTTTTAATTTTAAATTTCTTTAGAAATTATATTGTATCTACTTTAATATGTAGTTCTTTTAATTGAGCATCATCAATTTTGGCTGGTGCATCAATCATTACATCTCGACCTGAATTGTTTTTTGGGAAAGCAATAAAATCTCTAATAGTTTCTTGTCCTCCTAAAATGGCAACTAATCTGTCTAAACCAAAAGCCAGACCTCCGTGTGGCGGTGCTCCAAATTGAAACGCATCCATTAAGAAGCCAAATTGTGCTTTTGCTTCATCCTCGGTAAAACCTAAATATTTAAACATCAATTGTTGTGTAGCTTTATCGTGAATACGAATAGAACCTCCGCCAATTTCATTTCCGTTTAAAACCATATCATAAGCGTTTGCACGAACTTTTCCTGGTTCTGTTTCTAACAAAGCCATATCTTCTGGTTTTGGAGATGTAAACGGGTGGTGCATCGCATGATAACGGCCACTTTCTTCATCAAGTTCTAATAATGGAAAATCTACAACCCATAAAGGAGCAAATTCTTCTGGTTTACGCAATCCTAAACGAGTTGCTAATTCCATACGAAGAGCAGAAAGCTGTCCACGAGTTTTATCGGCAGGGCCCGAAAGTACAAAAATCATATCTCCGGGTTTTGCTCCAGTAATTTTTGCCCATTGTGCTAAATCGTCCTGATCGTAAAATTTATCTACAGATGATTTAAAAGTTCCGTCTTCATTACATTTTGAATACACCATTCCTGATGCTCCAACTTGCGGACGTTTTACCCAGTCAATTAATCCGTCAATTTCTTTACGGGTATAATTTCCTGCTCCCGGAACTGCAATTCCAACTACTAATTCTGCCGCGTTGAATACAGGAAAATCTTTATGTTTTACAAATTCGTTTAATTCTCCAAATTCCATTCCGAAACGAATGTCCGGTTTGTCATTTCCATATGTTTTCATGGCATAATCGTAGGTAATTCTAGGGAATTTATCTACTTCAATACCTTTAATTTCTTTTAATAAATGTCTTGTCAAACCTTCAAAAACATTCAAAATGTCTTCTTGCTCTACAAAAGCCATTTCGCAATCGATTTGTGTAAACTCAGGCTGACGGTCTGCACGTAAATCTTCATCACGGAAACATTTCACGATTTGGAAATATTTATCCATTCCGCCCACCATCAACAATTGTTTAAAAGTTTGTGGAGATTGTGGCAATGCATAAAATTGTCCTTCGTTCATTCTACTTGGAACAACGAAATCTCTTGCACCTTCCGGAGTCGATTTAATTAAGTAAGGAGTTTCTACTTCGCAGAAATCTAAATCAGATAGATATTTACGAACTTCCATCGCTACTTTATGACGGAATAATAAACTGTTTTTTACAGGATTACGACGAATATCCAAGTAACGGTATTTCATTCTGATATCTTCACCGCCATCAGTTTCATCTTCAATTGTGAATGGAGGCGTCAATGCTGCATTTAAAATTGTTAATTCGGTTACTAAAATTTCGATTTCACCAGTCGGAATATTTTTGTTTTTGGCTTCACGCTCAATAACAGTTCCTTTTACCTGAATCACAAACTCTCTACCAAGTGTTTTTGCCAGTTCAAAAACATTTTTATCAGAACGGCTTTCGTCGAAAATAAGTTGCGTAATTCCGTAACGGTCGCGTAAATCAACCCAATTCATAAATCCTTTATCGCGTGATTTTTGAACCCAACCTGCAAGTGTAACCTCGGTATTAATATTTGAAGCGTTTAACTCGCCGCAATTATGACTTCTATACATGATCTAAATTTTAGACTGCAAAAGTAAACACAAAATTCAAAATAATATAGTAAAGTGATAACTTGATGTTCAATAATTTGAAATATTTTGTTAATTGTTAAATTTCAAACCATGAATTTCTTTAGATTTGAATTACTAAAAACAAACTTTAATGTATATGAAGAAATTTTTCGTTTCCGGAATGTTGATTTTGAGCACTATGAATATTATAGGTCAAGCCAAAAGTCAAATTGCTTTTACGGCCAAAATTACCAATAGAAATAGCGATACCTTAGTAATTAAAGGAGCGAATAATTTTAAACAAATAATTCCCATTAATAAAAAAGAATTATTTGTTGCCAATTTCGAGGCTCCAAAAGGATTTTATATGTTTTCTGATGGTGTAGAATCATCTAATTTTTATTTAAAACCAAATTCTGAAGTAAATCTGACGATGAATGCCAAAGAATTTGACGAAACGATTGTATATAAAGGTAAAGGCGTAAATGAAAGTAACTTTCTTGCGCAATATGCTTTATCGAACGAAAAGTTTATTAATGAAGCTTCTGGTAAAGAAGCAGCCGAATTTGCAGCATCATTAGAAACAAAGAAAAAAACGGATTTAGAAAATATCGAAAAAGGAGATTATGATCCTGAATTTAAAGCCGCTTTAAAAAGATCTTTTGAAGAATTTAATCAATATGCCGTACAAGATTATGAAAGAACATCAAAAGCTAAAAAGCTGAACGGGAAACCTTCTGTAATATTTGATTATGAAAATCATAAAGGAGGAAAAACAAAACTCTCTGATTTAAAAGGAAAATATGTTTATATTGATCTTTGGGCAACCTGGTGTGGACCTTGTAGAGCTGAGATTCCTTATTTACAAAAAATTGAAGAGAAATATCATGGCAAAAATATTGAGTTTGTAAGCATTTCTGTTGATGTTCCTAAAGATCATGATAAATGGAAAAAGTTTGTAACAGATAAGCAATTAGGCGGAATTCAGTTATTCTCTGATAATGAATGGAAATCAGAATTTGTAACTAGTTATGAAGTAACTGGAATTCCGAGATTTATTTTGATTGATCCAAAGGGTAATATTTTGAATTCAGATGCTGATAGACCCTCTTCTCAAGACCTTCAAACGCAGTTGGATGCATTATTAAAGTAATTTAGTGTCAAATTTACAACGTTATCGTGAATTTATATTTTTTATAAAAAACCAGTAAAACCAGTGCCTCAGCACTGGTTTTTTTGTATGTATATAATTTCCAATGTTAAGTTTTTATTCAATGTTACCAAATTGTTAAGTAAAAGTTTGTTTAATGTAAACAATTAATTATATTTGATAACGATTTGATAACATTAAAACCTAAAGATATGAAAAAGTGTGTGATTTTAGTTGCAATGATGTTCTCTGGAATTTTAGTTGCACAAGAGGTAAAACCAGAATTAGAAGCTGTTGGAAACAAAGTAAAAGCTACTTATTATTATGATAATGGCAGAGTACAACAAGAAGGTTTCTATAAAGATGGTAAATTAGATGGTGCTTGGGTATCTTATGACGAAAAAGGAAATAAACTTGCCGTTGGAGAATACACAAACGGAATGAAAACTGGAAAATGGATTTTCTTTAATGCGAATAATCTTTGTGAAGTGGCCTTTGAAAACAGCCAGGTAGCATCAGTTAAAAATTTACAAAAGAATGCTTTAGCAAATAGAAACTAAGGTAATTTCTACTATAGTTTACAAAACCGCTTTTAGGAGCGGTTTTTTTTTGGATCAATACGAAAACGATTGGAGAGAGAAAAAAAATTACCACAGAGAACGCAAAGTTTTTTGAATATATTAAGTTTAGTAAAAACACAAAGTTCACAAAGCTTTGCGAACTTCGATTGTGTAAAGACAACTTACATCTTAGCGAACTCTGCGAAAAAACTTTGTGTTCTCTGCGTTAAAAAATAATTAAGGAGTGTAAAATTTTTAATGTTTCTCCACAATATTTAGCATTAAGCGGTTTTTTTATGCCTTCAATTTTTTACAGCTCTTTTTTCTTCGTCCGTACCAAATTACAAAGCCCGTTACAGGCAAAGCTGCTGCAATTAAACTTGCTGTAAAAGCAATAATTTTTCCCGGTAAATCTAAAATTTGTCCGGTGTGAATTCCGTAATTCATTTCGACTACCTGTAAACCTAAACTTTTTTTATCGTAAGGCTCGCTTTGTATTAATTCTCCATTTTCAGGATGAAAATAGTAATTCGTTTGATGATCGTATCGCAAAGTATGCGGGTAAGCTCCGGTATTAATAATATCACCTTTTTGTTGCGGAGTTGTTACATAAAACATTTCGGCTGTTGGCTGCAACTTCATGGTTTGCATAAAAGCACGATCGGTAGCGATCATTTTATTTGCTTTGAATTTTGTTGTGTCTATTGTTGGTGCTTTTGTTTCTAAAGCTTTATCTCCGCCAAAATTGAAAGTTTTATAAATTCCGTCACCAACCCATTCATAAGTGAAAGTTAAACCTGTAATAGCAATAATAACAGCGATAATAGAAATGTAAAACCCCGATGTATTGTGCCAATCGTAGTTTACACGGCGCCATTTGGCCGACCATTTTACGGAGAAGCTTCTTTTAATATCACTTTTTCGTTTTGGCCACCATTGAATTATTCCCGTTATAAGTAAAATAATAAAGATGATTGTTGCGCCACCAACAATATGTTTGCCAATATAATCGGGCAGAAGCAAGTATAAATGAATGTATTCGACAATAATAAAAAAATCGGTTTCCGGATTTTCTGTTTTTAAATATTTTCCGGTGTATGGATTAAAGTACAGATATAAATTTCCTGTGTCAGAATATGTATAAACAATTGCAGATCGATTTTTTCCGTAATAAGAAACCATGCTTGATTTGTAATTCGGAAGAATTGCTTTGGCTTTTTCCTGTAGAACCGAAGGCATTAAAAATGGTTTGTTTTGAGGTTCTACCAAACGCCATTCTTTTCGTGTAATATCTTTTATTTCGTCATGAAAACAAAAAATACAGCCGGTAATGCTGACAATAAAAACAATAAGCCCGGAAATTAATCCGAGCCATTTGTGTATAAAACGTATTTTCTTTTTGAATCCCATTTTGAATAAAAGCGTAAATGTATACGGTTAATCCATAAGGGGCAAATAATTTGTAGTGTTTTTAGTTTTTTGTGACAGTTTTAGGTTTTAAATGATAAGCAACATAAAGTGATATCGAGGCAAGAACAATCCAAAAAACATCTATAACAAAAACCTGAATATGATTTTGTATAAAAGAATTCCAAAACCAATCTCCGGAAACAATTCCATTTGCAATTGGAATTAAAAATCCTAAAATACTTCCTGAAATCAAACAAAATTTATTCGTGAAGTCATCATTTTTTTTAATGATAAAAAAGACCGCAAGCAACAGCCATCCGCCAAAATAAAGTGTAAATAAATTAGATTGACTTAATGGATGAAAAACTTTAGCAGCAATAAAAGCCAAGGCAGTTATAGGGTACATACTTAAACAAATAGCCAGATAAATGCGGACAACAGCTGCATTGAAACGTCTTTTCTTTTCGGGCATATTGTTTTTTTGTCTTGCAACCAACCAAATCATAACACCTGAAATGATTACAAAACAAGTGATAATTCCTAAAATGAAACTCACAATTTTTAATGGATAACCTCCATAATCACCATAATGAATTCGGTACAATACGTTTTTTACAACATCCAAATAATTATTTTGCGTAATAGGATTTTTTCTGGCGATTTCTTTTCCGTCAGCGATACGGTAAACTACTTTTCCAACTCCTGTGAATTTTTTATCGTGTGGCATTTCACCTTCTACAACAAGATGCATATTCGCATCACCATAATTTTGGATGAAAACACGTGTAATTTCAAAATCTGACCAATTGCTTTTTGCTTTTGCAACCAACTGATCGATATTAAAAGGAGTTGCTAATTTTTTATTATCAAATTTATACTCAGGGTCTTTATATTCTAATTCCTTATATAATTTATCCTGATCGCCTTTATACAAAGCCATTACAGCCGGAGCAACGATCAAAAGCTTAATCATAAAGAAAGCTCCTGTTACGGCATATACAAACTGAAAAGGCAAACCAATCATTCCTAATGCCGTGTGCGCATCTGTCCACAATGTTTTTAATTTTTCCTTTGGGCGGAAAACATAAAAGTTGGATACAATTTTTTTCCAATGTAATAAAACACCCGTTATAATTGCAAATAGAAAGAATAAAGCAATAAATCCTGAAAGATAATATCCAACTGGGTAAGGTACTTGCGCTAAAAAGTGCAAACGGTATAAAAATTCACCTAAAGAATAAGATTCTTCATAAGTGAATGACTTGTAATTTTGAGTATCCAGATAAAAAAATGTTCCCTCTTTTTGTTTGGCTGGAGCCAAAGTATCTTTGGTACCTTCTAAATAAATGGCAACTCTTCTTTCGGTACTTGGTTTAGAAATCGTAATGTTTCTTCCGTGTAAAACATATTTTTTGTCAAGTGTATCTAAAGCTGTGCTGTAGTTTAATTGAATTTCTTTTGTATTTGAAGTAGATTCGCTTCTTTCCCAATTGATGATTTCATCTCTAAAAAAAGAAAAAGATCCTGCGAAGAAAATCACAAAAAGAACTACACTAATAACGATTCCGCTTACGGTATGTGTATGAAAATAGATATTGTAATTACGGTTACTCATGTTATTGTGCCGTTGGATTATAGGTTTGACCCAAATAAATAAAAAGAGAAAAAACTAAGGTAAGAAGTATGTAAATTCCCCAGATTTTCCATCCGCTTTTTGCTAAAAAGGCAACTACCATAAGTGCTACCCAAAGTATGAAACCGCTAAAAGCCATTGTCATTAAAACATTGGCGCGATTAAACCAGGATGCCAAAGCCAGATGAAAAGTGACAGAAACAAAATAGCCACCTAAAATAGCAGCTGTGATTTTGGCAAATCGTTGCCACTTAGATTGGGTTAAATATTTAGGATTTGCGGGCATATAAGTGAGGAATGTTTAGTTGTAATAGATTTCTAATAACGCAACAATTACAAATAATGCCAATAGTGCTTTAGAACTTACTTTTTTCAATGGAGTTAAAATGATAATCAAACTTCCAATTGTCATTAACTGAATAAAGAACATTAAAGTTCCGCAGCCTAAAGATTGGGTAAATAACCAAAATGCATAAGCAGTTAAAAGTAAACCCAGACCCGTGATTTTGGTTTGCTTCGGATTGTTCTTCATCCATTTTTCAAAACCTAAATCATACGATAAAGCCGCTCTTTTTGAGGTGTAGTACAAAGTATAAAAAGCTAAAAAAACGATAAGACTTGCTATTGTTATCATAATTCTTAATGATTTAAAAAACCAGAGGTTATTTAGAATAGATTTTAATAGCGCAAATCTAAGTTAAGAATCCAAACAAAGCAAATTATTTTTATTTATTCTAAGTAAGATTCTTGAAATAATTTAAAACATAAAAAAAACCTGCTCAAATTAAAGAGCAGGTTTTTGATATAAATTGAAAATTATTAAATATTACAATTCTAAAGCACGTTTAGCATCGCCATTCATTAATAATTCTAATGGGTTTTCTAAAGCTTCTTTTACAGCCACTAAGAAACCAACAGACTCACGTCCGTCAATAATTCTGTGGTCATAAGAAAGAGCAACATACATCATTGGATGAATTTCAACTTTACCGTTTACAGCAATCGGACGCTCGATAATGTTGTGCATTCCTAAAATTCCTGACTGAGGAGGGTTGATGATTGGTGTAGATAACATAGATCCGAAAACACCACCGTTTGTAATCGTGAAAGTTCCACCTGTCATATCATCAACAGTAATTTGACCGTCACGAGCTCTAAGTGCTAATCTTTTAATTTCAGCTTCAATTCCGCGGAAAGTTAATAATTCAGCATTACGAACAACAGGAACCATTAATCCTTTTGGTCCTGAAACTGCGATAGAGATATCAGCAAAATCATAAGCGATTTTGTAGTCACCATCCATCATTGAGTTAACATCCGGATATAATTGTAAAGCTCTTGTAACTGCTTTTGTAAAGAATGACATAAAACCTAAGCCTAAACCACCATGTTTTGCTTTGAATGCATCTTTGTATTCATTACGAATTTGGTTGATTGGCGTCATGTTTACTTCGTTGAAAGTAGTAAGCATAGCAGTTTCGTTTTTAGCCGAAACCAATCTTTCTGCTACTTTACGACGTAACATTGATAATTTTGTACGCTCACTTCCACGGCTTCCACCAGTTGGAGTTCCCATAGAAGGTACTGCATTTACAGCATCATCTTTAGTGATTCTTCCACCTTTACCAGTTCCTGAAACTGTTGCAGGTGCTATATTTTTTTCGTCTAATATTTTTCTTGCTGCAGGAGATGGAGTTCCAGCTGCATAACTTGTAGCTGCCGGAGCCTGTACTGGAGCCGCTTTTGGCGCTTCAGCTTTTACTTCAGCTTTCGGAGCCTCAGTTTTTGGTGCTTCAGCCGCCGGAGCTGCTGCGTCACCTGCAGGTTTTGCTGCATCTGTATCAATTAAACAAACGACAGCTCCTACTGCAACTGTATCACCTTCTTCAGCTTTTAACGTAATAATTCCGCTCATTTCAGCAGGCAATTCAAGAGTAGCTTTATCTGAATCAACTTCAGCAATGGCTTGATCTTTTTCTACATAATCTCCGTCTTTTACTAACCAAGTTGCAATTTCAACTTCTTTTATTGACTCCCCTGGTGATGGGACTTTCATTTCTAAAATCATCTTTGTTTTTGTTTAAGGTTTATATTGTTTAAGGCGCAAAGTGTTTGGTCTAACTTTAAGTCTTAAACGTTAAACTAATTTTTTATCTGAATAAATTTTTATCGAATACCATTCTAATCGCATCTGCATGACGACGTTTAGCTCTTGTATAACTTCCTGAAGCCGGAGCAGCATAAGCTTTTAATGAAGCCAATCTCCATTTTACAAGATCAAAGTTCATTAGCATAAAGCTGTAAGCTCCCATGTTTTTAGGTTCTTCCTGAGCCCAAACATAATCATCAGCATTTGGATATTTTGCAATGATTTCTTTTAATTGCTCAACAGGCAATGGGAATAATTGCTCGATACGAACAACGGCAACGTCTTTTCTTCCGTTGATTTCTCTTTCTGCAACGATGTCATAATAGAATTTACCAGTACAGAAAACTAAAGTTTTTACTTTCTTTTTATCTACTGTATTATCATCAATTGTTTCCTGGAAACTTCCTGTTGCTAATTCTTCAGCTGTAGACACACATCTTGGGTCTCTCAATAAACTTTTTGGAGAGAAAACCACCAAAGGTTTACGGAAATTTGTTTTCATTTGTCTTCTCAACAAGTGAAAGAAGTTCGCTGGAGTTGTACAATCTGCAACATACATGTTTTGTCTTGCACAAAGTTGTAAATAACGCTCCATTCTTGCAGAAGAGTGTTCTGCACCTTGTCCTTCATATCCGTGAGGTAATAATAAAACAATACCATTTTGGTTGTTCCATTTATCTTCACCACATGAAATATATTGGTCAATCATAATTTGAGCTCCGTTAGAGAAATCTCCAAATTGTGCTTCCCAAATTGTTAATGCGTTTGGATTTGCTAATGCATATCCGTAATCAAAACCAAGAACACCGTATTCAGATAAAAGTGAATTGAATACACCGAATTTTCCTTTTTTGTTTTCGATTGCATCTAATAAGATTACTTCTTCTTCAGAATCTTCCACTTTTACAACAGCATGACGGTGAGAGAAAGTACCACGCTCAACATCCTGACCAGAAATACGAACATCAAATCCTTCTGTTAAAAGTGAACCGTAAGCAAGTGCTTCTGCAGTTCCCCAATCAATAGTATTATTGTCGTATCCAGCTTTTCTGTCCGTAACAATTTTTGTTATTTTGTTGATGAACTTTTTGACTTCCGGTAATGTTGAAATTGTTTTGATGATAGAATCTAATCCTTTTTTATCAAAAGTAGTGTCAACTTTTTGAAGCATTTGAGTATCAGTTACCTGAACAAATCCATCCCATTCGTTTTTCATGAATGGCGTTATAATAGTCAAATCTTTTTTACGGGAAGCTTCTAAATTCTGCTCTAAATCAGATTTGTATTCTTTTTCTAAAGCATTAACATAAGAGGCATCGATTACGCCGTCAGACAATAATTTTTCAGCATAAATATCTCTTGGATTTTTATGTTTTGCGATGATTTTATATAATACTGGTTGCGTAAAACGAGGTTCATCACCTTCGTTATGACCGTATTTTCTATATCCTAATAAATCGATAAATACGTCACGTCCAAATTGCATTCTGTAGTCTAATGCAAAAGACATAGCATGTACAACAGCTTCAGCATCATCAGCATTTACGTGTAATACCGGTGAAAGCGTTACTTTGGCAACATCTGTACAATAAGTAGAAGAACGTGCGTCTAAATAATTGGTTGTAAAACCAACCTGATTATTAATTACGATATGAATTGTTCCTCCGGTTTTGTAACCGTCAAGCTGTGCCATCTGAATGATTTCATATAAGATACCTTGTCCTGCAATTGCAGCATCTCCGTGAACGGCGATAGGTAATACTTTAGAGAAATCGTCAGCATAATATTTATCTTGTTTTGCTCTTGTAATTCCTTCAATTACAGCTCCAACCGTTTCAAGGTGAGAAGGGTTTGGTGCTAAATTGATATTGATGTTTTTTCCTGATCTTGTTTTTTTGTCAGCCGTAAGACCTAAGTGGTATTTTACGTCTCCATCAAAATATTCCTGATCGTAATCTTTACCGTCAAACTCACCAAAAATATCCTGAGTAGATTTTCCGAAGATGTTTGCCAAAACGTTCAAACGACCACGGTGAGCCATTCCCATTACGAATTGTTCAACACCTTTTTCAGCAGCTTGCTCGATTAAAGCGTCAAGAGCCGGAATGATAGATTCTCCACCTTCTAATGAAAAACGTTTTTGACCCACATATTTAGTATGAAGGAAGTTTTCGAAAGAAACGGCTTCGTTTAATTTATTTAAGATTATTTTCTTTTCTTCTGTAGAAAAATTAGGCTGGTTAACATTAACAGCCAGTTTTTCCTGAATCCATTTTACAACACCAGGATTTCTGATGTACATATATTCAATACCAATATGCTGGCAGTAAATAGCTTTAAGACGATTTACGATAGCTTCTAGTGATGAAGGCGGGATTCCGATAGTCTGAGCTGCATCAAAAACCGTTGAAAGATCGGCAGATGTTAAGCCGAAATTTTCGATATCTAAAGTTGGAGATGACGTTCTACGATCACGAACCGGATTTGTTTTGGTAAACAAATGACCACGTGTACGGTAACCATCGATTAATTTTAGTACGTTGAATTCTTTTTGCAGTTTTTCTGAAACCTGACTGTAATCTGTGTTGGGGCTAGTCACGTACTCAACGATTTGCTGCACCGGATTTTCGTCATTATAAGTAGTCATTCCAAAGTCGAAACCTTGAAAAAAACTTCTCCAGCTAGGCTCAACGCTGTCTGGGTTTACTAAATATTGATCGTATAATTGTGCAAAAAACTCTGTATGTGCTGCATTTAAAAATGAAAACCTATCCATAATATTAGTGAATATACTTTTTGTTAAATAGAATGGCAAAAGTACAACAATCACATTTATTTAAATCGTTTTTTTGCTTACTTTTACGTAAAAATTTGTTAAAAATAGTGTTAACCTATGAATAAAAATCAAATTTCAAACGTTTTCAAATCATTATTTGTGATTTTGACAGTCTTGTTTTCAAGTTATTCAATGGCACAGGAAATTTCAGCAGTAGATAGTACTACTAATTTTTGGGATAAAGTTCAATTTGGTGGCGGACTTGGTCTGGGAATTGGTTCAGGATATACTGATATTTCGGTTATGCCAAGTGCCATTTACAATGTTAACGAAATTGTTGCCGTTGGAGTTGGTTTGCAATTTGGTTATTTATCTTCAAAAAACTATTATGAATCTTATGTTTATGGCGGAAGTTTAATTACGCTTGTAAACCCAATTCCCGAAGTTCAATTGTCGGCAGAATTAGAACAAGTAAGAGTGGATACAAGATATGAAGCCAACGTCAACGGACCTGCTTTTTCTGATAGTTATTGGAATACCGCTTTATATCTTGGAGCTGGTTACAGAACAGGAAATGTGACAATCGGCGCCCGATACGACGTATTATATGATCCGGATAAAAGTCTTTATGGATCCGGATTTATGCCTTTTGTGAGGGTTTATTTTTAATTTTTAGGTACTAAGGTTCTGAGATACTAAGTTGCTAAGGTTTTTAAATTACGGAAAATAGATTACATGAATTATCATACTTATTGGTCTATTTCGGACTTGCCAACAAATTCTATCAAATCTTTTGAAGTTTTCCTTTGGATTAGTATTATATCTTTAATAATCTGGATTATTACCAAAAAATATAAAAAGAATAATGGGGATTACGAAAAATCAATATTGCTATGGTTATTAGGAATTGTTTTTTCATTTTCAATTGTTATGTTTTTTTATTTAAAATTTTGGACAATAGATTATTCAGAAGAGAGAATACAAAAACTTCTTCATTCGTCATATGTTTCAAAAGTTGAGGGAAAAATTTCTGATTTTAAAAGTTTTGAACCAGTTTCTCGAAGAGGAAATGTAACCGTTGAAAGTTTTAAAGTTGATTCAATTGAATTTCAATATGAAGATGCGCTACTTGGCCGTTTTAATAGATTCACCAAAACCAATAATGGAGTATTTAAAGATGGTTTAAATGTTAGAATAACTTTTGAAAAAACGAATCATAATATTTTAAAAGTCGAAATTGCAAAATAATATTGAGTAAAAAATCTTAGCATCTCAGAACCTTATCTGTAATGATTCCGAAACCAAACCTTCTGCCATTCTCTTTTTAAAATCAAAAAAGAAACCTGTTCAGCCAAAATCACCAAATCAGAACCATCGAGTTTTTTGATTTCGATTTCAGAAACATCGATGATATAAAGGAGATTCAAATATTCAGCAAATTTGTACTGAATCATTCGGTAGATTTTTTCGTGAAGTTGAATTTTTAATTCTTCCGGAGAAATACTTAGCGGAAAATCGATTCCTTCATTCGCCAGATTAAAATCCTTATTGATTTGTTCAATCAAACTTAAATATAAATTTCCATTTTCGGCATCAGCCAATAAAATATCGGTATTTTCAGGAATCGGAAACATTGATGCTTTTTAAAGTTGAAGCAAAGTTAAAACTAAAAAATCATTTAACAGTCGATTCTCGTTCTATGATTCTTGTTGGAAGTTCTATAATTTGATGCGTAACCGGTCGATGTTCTTTTATGTCGGCAATTTCATCAATTAAAATAGAAACCGCGGTGTGTCCCATTTCAAATCCGGGCTGATCAATTGTGGTTAATTTAGGTGAAATAACCGTACTCATAAACCAATTACTAAACCCGAAAACAGCCACCTGATCCGGTGTTTTTATTCCGGCTTCATTAAAATATTTAATAATTCCGATTGCGACCAAATCCGTAATCGCAAAAATAGCGTCGATATCGGGATGCTCGTTCATGATTTTCTGGGCATTTTCGTAACCGTCTTCAAAATCGGTATTATTATCGCAAACATAAACCAACTTAGAATCGTACTCAATTCCGTGCGCTTCAAGCGCTCTTTTATAACCTAAAAAGCGATCGATAGAATTTTGAGGGACATACGAACCTCTGAAATGCGCGATTTTTTTGAAACCTTTATTAATAAGATACGAAACAGCATCAAAAGCCGCTTTTGCATCGTTGATAACCACTTTTGAACAATCTACTCTTTTGGCAATTTTATCAAATAAAACAACCGGAGTATTTTTTCGAATGGCTTCATTAATATGAGAGAAATCGTCTGTTTCATTCGAAAGTGACATTAAAACACCATCAACACGTTTCTGAATCAATAAGGCAAGCTGTTTTTTCTCCAGTTCATACTTTTCGTTTGATTGTAAAATAATAACCAGATAACCTCTTTTTTCAGCTTCTTCCAAAATACCATTCAAAACACTGGAAAAAAAGTGATGAACCGTTGCAGGAATGATCACACCAATCGTTTTGGTCTCGTTGGTTCGAAGATTTACAGCGACAGAATTAGGAATATAATTCATCGTTTCGGCCATTTCGATCACTTTTGCACGCGTCGATTTACTGATATCGGTATATCCTTTTAGCGCTTTTGAAACCGTTGTGACTGAAATTCCTAATGCCGAAGCAATATCAATTAGTTTTGTGTCATTCATGAAATAAATGTACTAAAAATAAAATGTATTGGTAAAATATTAACTTCCGAAAACGTTTTAGGTCATTTCGAAAACGTTTTCGATTCCGAATTCTGAAATTGAAGTTAAATAGTAATTAAGTTTACATTCAATAAATAAAAACTTTACTAACCAAACCAAAAAATCATGAAACAGCAACATTCGTATTTAAGCATACTATTTTTATTATTGTGCTTGATTTTTGCTCCAAATAATGTATTTGCTCAGGCAAAAAATACAGTTTCCGGGAAAGTTTTAGACGAAACGGGACAAACCGTTCCGGGGGCAAACGTATCTTTAAAAGACACGGGAAAAAATACAATTACAGATGAAAACGGTGCTTATGTTTTCTCTGATGTTATCGCAGGAAATTATATTGTAGAAGCTACAAATGTGGGTTACAAAACCTATACAAAAGCAATTACAGTAAAAGAAGGCGAGTCTTTACAAGTAAATTTATTGTTGGAAGGTGAATCGCAAAACCTTAAGGAAGTTGTGGTTACAGGATCGTCAACTCCAAGATCTAAACTAGAATCGAGCGTTGCCATTACTACAATGGGCGCAAAAGCAATCGAAGACAGAGCGCCGTCAAGCACAGCAGCTTTATTGCAGACGATTCCCGGATTTGTGGTGGAAGCTTCTGGAGGAGAAATAGGAAATAACCTTTTTGCAAGAGGAATTCCGTCTGCCGGAGCGTATGAATATGTACAAATTCAGGAAGATGGTTTGCCGGTTTTTGAAGATGGCGCACTACAATTTGCCAACGCAGATACTTTTTACAGATTAGACGAAACAGTAAGCAAAATGGAAGCCGTTCGTGGAGGTTCTGCATCAATTTTTGCCAACAATGCTCCGGGTGGAATTATCAATTTTATTTCGAAAACGGGTCAGAATGAATTTATGGGAAGAGCCAAATTCACGACTTCAGATTACGGAATGTTCAGAACAGATCTTAATTTATCTGGTGCTTTAATTCAGGATAAATTATTTTTTAATGTTGGAGGATTTTACAGAGCCGATAATGGTGTAAGAAATACTGGTTTTACAGCAAACAAAGGCGGACAAATAAAAGGAAACATTACCTATAAATTTGATGACAGCGATTATTTGAGAATAAACTTTAAACATCTTGACGACAGAAATACGTTCTATTTACCAATTCCGCTAAAAAGCAATAACGGAAAAATTGAAGGAATCGATGGATTTAATCCAAATTACGGAACGTTGACATCAGTAAATTTCAGTCATTTAAACGTGCCTCAATATGGAGGAGGAACTTTTAGTGCAGATTTAGAAGATGGTTCTCATCCGGTAATCAACTCGATTGGAGCGGAGTTTAAAAAGAAAATCTCTGAGAAAGTAACTTTCAAAAATGCCTTCAAACAAACTTCAATTGACTTGAACTACAACGCTATTTTTCCAAACGGCGGACCCTGGACACAAGATGCTTATGCAACAGATATTCAAAACACTACTGCCGGAAACCTTGCTTATTCTTATGTAGATAATGGCGCGGCTTTAGATCCAAATGCTTTGATTATGAGAGCAGATCTTTGGCACATTGAGAAAAAGATGAACAACTTTGCGAATAATTTCTCTTTTACATTTGATCTGGATCCTGTACAATTAACAGCAGGTTATTATTATTCAAACTGGAAATCAAATCAATACTGGAATTGGAATTCGTATTTAGTAAGTGTCTCAGACAATCCAAGATTATTAAATGTAACCGATAATACAACCGGAGTTGAACATACTTTTAACGGTGTAGAAAGAATTACATGGTTGGAAAGAGATGCGCAAACCAAAGGACTTTTGAATGATATTTATGCCGATGCTGAAATTAAAGCAACAGATAATTTGACTTTCAACGCAGGTTTAAGATACAACAAAGACAAATATTCAGGATACAGAGACAACGCTAGATTTTTTGCCGAAGATTTAGGAATTTTAGACAACAATACGGCAGATGATGCGGTGACAACGGTAAAAGGAAATCCGTATACTTATTGGAGATATGATGTAAGCGAATGGTCGTATACTGCGGCTGGAAACTACAAATTCAACGACAATATGGCTTCGTATGTTCGTTACAGCCATGGTTTTAGATCGCCAATTGAAGAATCATTTTATGACAATGCAGCCGATTTAAGCAAACTGGAAAATACAGAAGTAAATCAATTCGAATTGGGTTATAAATATTCAGGTTCTTTCTTCTCTGTAAATGCGAATTTGTTTCATATGAATTTAAAAAATGTGGCTTTCACAGATATTTTATCTGATGGATCTTCAGAAAATAAATTTGCCGACGTAAACAATATTGGACTTGAAGTTGAAACAAACGCCAGATATGAATTTGTAAAACTGAACTTTACATTTACCGTTCAAAAACCGGAATATGATAATTTCACCGGAACAAATGCAGACGGTTCGACTTTTGATTTTAACGGAAACACAGCCAGAAGAATTCCTAAATTTTTCTGTAACTTAAGACCAGAAGTTGATATCACAAAAGATTTTACAGCTTATGTTCAGTTTTCATATTACGATAAAAAATTCACGAATCAGGATAACAGACAAGTTTTACCAGCTTACAAAGAAGTTGGAGCAGGTTTAAATTATACCTATAACAATCTTCGTTTTGCTGTTGATGCTTCGAATTTATTTAACGAAATTGGTTTAACCGAAGGAGATCCAAGACAAACAACATCTGCAGCAAGCGATGTATTTATGGCAAGACCAATTTTAGGACGCGCCTTTAGATTTTCTGTAGCGGTTAATTTTTAATTCAACGTAAAAAATATACATACGGTATTTGTAGAGACGCACAGCAGTGCGTCTCCGCACCGTAACCACAAAGCAAAGCAAATAAAAACAAATGAAAAACATAGGAATTAAAATCTCGCTTTACCTTAATTATTTTGTCTTTGCTATTTTATTAAACAGCGTAGGAATTGTGATTTTAAAATCGCAAAAAAACTACGGAGTCGATGAGGTTCAGGCCAGTATTTTAGAAGCTTTTAAAGACATGCCAATTGCAATTGTATCTTTTTTTATAGCTTCTTTTTTACCAAGAATTGGCTATAGAAAAGCGATGCTTACAGGTTTGGCTTTGGTGACCTTGGCTTGTATTTCGATGTATTTTGGAAATTCATTTGACAATGCTAAAATCCTTTTTGCCACCGTTGGAGTTTCATTTGCTTTGATCAAAGTTTCTGTTTATTCGTTGATAGGAACCGTGACCGAAACCAAAAAAGAACACAATGCTTTAATGAGCAGCATTGAAGGTTTTTTTATGGTGGGAATTGCTTTGGCGTATTTTTTATTTCCCGCTTTTAATAACGAAAATGATCCGAATTCGTGGTTGAATGTGTATTGGTTTTTGGCAGGATTATCACTGCTTTCGTTCTTGTTTTTATTCTTTGTAAAATTTGAAGAAGCCGAAGTTTCAGCTGGAGTAAATCTCAAAGATGATTTTTTGCAAATGTTTAAATTAATGGCAAAATTGCTGACCGTTATTTTTGTAATCAGCGTGTTTTTGTTTGTCATGATTGAGCAGGGAATTCTTTCGTGGTTACCAACATTCAATACAAAAGTGCTTCATTTACCAGAGAATATCAGCATTATGATGGCTAGTATTTTGGCCATTTCATTAGCAATTGGAAGATTAATTGCCGGCATTGTAACCAAAAAAGTAAACTGGATTTGGGTTTTGAGTTTCTGCATTATTTCGGCGATGTTGTTGGTCATTTTTGTACTTCCAAAAACCGTTGGATTAGAAGTGAAAAACATCAATACATTTTCAGATATTCCGTTAATTGGTTTTGCTTTTCCGTTAATAGGATTATTTATTGCGCCTATTTATCCGTTATTAAATTCGATTGTTTTGAGCGCTTTGCCTAAAAATCTGCAAAGTTCCATGACGGGATTAATTGTGATTTTTTCTGCACTTGGCGGAACTTTAGGATCCAGAATTACAGGCTGGCTGTTTAAAAATGAAGGGCCTGAAAAAGCATTTTATTTTACATTAATCCCGATGACTTTATTACTGATTTCCTTTTTTATTCTTAAAAAAATAACTGCAAAAGATGAAATTTAAATTACATATAACCCAAACCATCGAAAAATTATTGGCTCAGGAAGATACTGACGGCGATAAAAAAATAACGATTGATGATAACGGTCCAAAAAGTTTTTTGCTGAATGATGAAAACGGAAATTCAGCAGAAATTAAAGGAACTTATCAGCTTTCGAATTTGTTACAGGAATTGGCTTTAGCCAAAAAAGAAAACGTTGAATTCGCCGAAATAGATCTGAATGAAATTACCGAAGATCCTGTAAAAAGAATTTCACGAAAAATAAAAGATTTATACTGGAAAGGTCTCACCAGAACTATTGATGCCATTGGTGTAAAGAAAATTCTGGAAGACGATAAAATCGAAAATGAAATCGCGTATTTGTATGTGCCGTTTGGTGATGAAATTGTTTTTGATTATTTCAAAAAATTAGAAGCCACAACACCAAAGTTAAAAGTGGTGCAAATGCCAAAAAATATCTCTCCGGAATATGTTTTATCACTGAACAAAAAACCGGGAATTTTAGCATTAGCACTTCAAATAAAAAACAATGAAATTTCCGGAGTTCCTTTCGTTGTTCCCGGCGGAAGATTTAACGAAATGTACGGTTGGGACAGTTATTTTATTGCCAAAGGACTTTTGATTGATGACAAGATAGAGCTTGCTTTGGGTATTGCCGAAAACTTTAAATATCAAATCGATCATTACGGAAAAATTCTAAATGCCAATCGAAGTTATTATTTAACCCGCACGCAGCCGCCGCTTTATACGTCTTTAATAATGGATGTTTTAGAAAAGTCAAATCCGGATATTTTCTGGATAGAAAGACATTTAAAAACCGCCATAAAAGAATATCAAACTGTTTGGATGGAAGAAGGAAAACGACTTACAGCAAATGGATTAAATCGTTATAAAGCAGAAGGAATTGGGCTTCCGTTTGAGGTTGAAGAAGGGCATTTTGATGATATTCTGGAAGAATATGCGCCAAAATATAATCTCTCAACGCGAGAATTCGAAAAAAAATATCTCGAAAGAGAAGTTGTTGATGCTGAACTCGATAAATATTTTATTCACGATCGAAGCATGCGTGAAAGCGGCCACGATACCACAAACAGATTGGTCGGAATTTGTGCCAATTTAAATACGGTTGCGATTAATAGCCTGCTTTATAAATACGAAACGGATATTGCTTTTTTGATTGAGAAATATTTTAAAAATGAATTTCAATATTTTGAAGACAAATCTTTTTCGAGTGAATATTGGATTTCGAAAGCGTCTTCGAGAAAAGAGAAAATCAACAAAATGTGTTGGAATGAGGAAAACGGAATCTATTTTGATTACGATTTTGTGAATGAAAAACAACATGTTTTTGAAGCTGCCCCGACGTTTTATCCCCTTTGGGCGAAAATAAGTACGCCGGAACAAGCTGAAATTCTGGTAAAAAACACGCTTCCAAAATTTAAAATGAAAGGCGGAATTGCCGGAAGTACCAAAGAATCTATTGCTGCCGTAGACGAAAATTCGCCAATACGCCAATGGGATTATCCGTTTGGCTGGGCACCGCATCAAATGCTTTTGTGGGAAGGTTTGCTGAATTATAATTTTCAGGAAGAAACGCAGGAAATGGTGTATCGATGGCTTTGGCTGATTACCAGAAATGCCGTAGATTATAACGGAACAATTCCCGAAAAGTTTGATTTATCGATAAGTTCACACAAAATTTTCGCAGAATACGGAAACGTAGGAACGGAGTTTAATTATATAACAGAAGAAGGTTTCGGCTGGATGAACGCTTCTTATCAATATGGATTAACGATTTTAAAAGAAGATCTAAAACAAAAATTATCGGATTTAGTTGATCCGGATGAACTTTTTGGATAAACTAGCCTTCGACTTTTTTTATAGTTTTCTAAAATGACAAACCCGACAGGTTTTCAAAACCTGTCGGGTTTACTATGCGCAAAAAATAGCCACAGATTAAAAGATTTTCACTGATTAATCTTTTTTAATCCTTTAATCTGTGGCATAAAATTTTAAACTTTTCTTCCCATTAAATTCTCGCCAAAAGTTCTAAGAATACCTTTCTTTTCAGCGTTGATTTCCATTTTTTCTAAAGTTTCAAAAGCTTTAAAAGTATACATTTCAATTGCTTCCTGAGTAGCTTTTGATGCTCCGGATTCGTTGAAAATTGCTTTTGCAGTTTCTATCTTTGCTGTATTATCGTCTAACTGCAATCCGAATAACTGTTGTAATTCTGCTGCTTTTTCAGCAGAAGAAAATTCTAAAGCTTTTAGATATAAATACGTTTTTTTATTTACGATAATATCGCCGCCAACTTGTTTTCCAAAAGTTTTAGGATCTCCAAAAGCATCCAAATAGTCATCTTGTAATTGAAAAGCTAAACCTAAATTGAGTCCAAAATCATAAATTAAATCGGCTTCTTTTTCAGAAGTTTTCGCTACAATTGCACCCATTTTCATGGCTGCGGCAACTAAAACAGCTGTTTTATATTCGATCATTTTTAGATATTCGGGAATCGTTACATTGTTTCTTTCTTCAAAATCAACATCCCATTGCTGTCCTTCGCAAACTTCAAGAGCTGTTTTGCTAAATAATTTTGCCAAATCCCTAAAAACGGTTGGTTCGTATTGTTCAAAATACTGATATGCCAGGATAAGCATGGCATCTCCGGATAAAATCCCGGTATTAATATTCCATTTTTCGTGTACGGTTACTTTACCTCTTCTTAAAGGCGCATCATCCATAATGTCATCGTGAACCAGCGAGAAATTATGAAAAACTTCAACCGCCATTGCCGCCGGAAGTGCGATTTTATAATCAGTATTAAATACTTCTGCCGCCATTAAGGTTAGTACAGGACGCATGCGTTTTCCGCCAAGACCTAAAATGTATTCAATAGGTTCGTAAAGGTTTTTGGGTTCTTTGGTAATGCTCTGGCTTTCTAAATAAGTAATAAAAAAATCCTGGTACTGACTAATATCGTGCATAAATGAAATTCTGATTAACGAGCCTCAAAGATACGATTCAAATGTGAATTATAATTTTAAAAATTTAAAAGGAATTTAGTTTCCATAAAAATGGGTATTAAAGCCGCTCATTTTTAATGTGTTAAAATTATTTTTGAAAAAACTTGGAAACTTTCTTGGTGTTTAAAGTTTCCTGTTTATATTTGCACTTTCAAAATGGAAACTTACAACACTTGAAAAGTTTCCATGGCGAGTTTGAGTAAATTATAAACTCATTAAATCAGATAATTATGAAAACAACATGGACCATAAATTCTAGCCAATCAGATGTTTTAATTAAAATGAGACATTCTATACTTGCTTATTTAGGAGGAACTGAAAATAAATTCGATGGTTATGTAAATATTGAAGACAATGAAATTGAAGATGCTTCGGTTGAATTTTCGTTAGATATAAATAACAAGGCAGATAGTTTTCAGCAAATTGATACTCACTTGCAACTGAATGATTTGTTTAATGTAAACGAACATCCAATTATTAGTTTTAAATCGACTTCATTTCAAAAAGTAAATAATAATATCAATTTCTTTAAAGGTGATTTAACTATAAAAGACGTAACCAAAGTTGTAGAACTTGATGCAGAATTTATTGGAATCAATTCTTATAACGGAGAGAGAAAAGTTGCTTTTGAAATTAAGGGCGATATCAAACGTCAGGATTTTGGTCTGGATTATAATTCATACAATCATAATGGCGGATTGGCACTTGGAAAAGATATTAAGCTGATCGCTAATCTGGAATTTAGTATATAATACTTATTTGATGAATAAGTTAATGTAAAATTATTACAAAATACTGGAAACTATTTTTTTTAAAAAAGTTTCCGAATTATATTTGTAAGGCAATTTGAAAATTAAGATGAAAGAAAAAATCATAGCAAAAGCAAGCGATTTATTTTTAAAGTTAGGCTTTAAAAGTGTTACGATGGATGATATTGCAGGTGAAATGTGTATTTCAAAAAAAACGATTTACAAATATTTTTGTAACAAAGAGGTTTTAATTGAAGAAAGTACCTCGATGGTTCACAGACAAGTACACGAAATAATTGATTCTATTGTGGCTAAAAACTACAATGCAATTATGGAAAATTTTGAGATCAGAGAAATGTTCAGAGACATGTTTAAAAATAATATGGATACTTCGCCGATTTATCAGTTAAAAAAACATTATCCCGAAATATATCAAAATGTATTGTCTCACGAAATAGAGCAGTGTACGCAGTATTTTAGAGAAAATATTAAAAAAGGAATTAGCGAGAAACTTTATCGCCCGGATATAAATAT
Organism: Flavobacterium sp. MEB061; assembly: GCF_000834715.1. Classification (NCBI taxonomy): domain Bacteria; kingdom Pseudomonadati; phylum Bacteroidota; class Flavobacteriia; order Flavobacteriales; family Flavobacteriaceae; genus Flavobacterium; species Flavobacterium sp. MEB061. The sequence continues at coordinate 49,115 of NZ_JXQR01000007.1, forward strand.
TGATGTGTATGTGAAATTTTATTACACTTTAATTTTTCACATTAACGAAAATACAATTTCTGAAAGAGAGGCTCAGGAAATAGAATTAGAAGCTTTGGAATATCACACCAGAGCAATGGCAACACCAGATGGAATACTAGAATTAGAAAAACAACTTAAAAAAATTATTACTTAATCATCAATCTATGAAACGAATAATTCTTATATTTTTGTGTACAATTGGCTTGGCTGCCAACGCACAAGTCCAAACATTAACCTTAAGAGATGCTCTTACGTATGCGCTTCAAAACAAAGCGGATGCTAAAAAGGCCAAACTACAGGTTGAAAACAGTGAGTATCAAATTCAGGAAGTACGTTCACGAGCATTGCCTCAAATTTCTGCAAACGGAAATTTAACTTACAATCCCGTAATTCAGACGACAGTTATTGACGGAGCAGGATTTGGTGCACCGGGAACTACAATTCAGGCAGCATTTGGTCAAAAATGGACATCGACAGCAGGACTTTCTTTAACTCAGACAATCTTTGATCAATCTGTTTTTACAGGATTAAGAGCAGCAAAATCAACACGTGAGTTTTATCAAATAAACAATCAGTTAACAGAAGAGCAGGTTATTGAAAGAGTTGCAAATAACTATTATTCTGTTTATGTACAAAAAGAAAGATTGATTCTTTTAGACAGTAATTATGTAAACACAACAAAAGTTCGTGATATCGTAAAAGGGCAGTTTGATAATGGTTTAGCTAAAAAAATTGATTTAGACCGTATCGTTGTGAAAATGTCAAATATAGATACAGAGCGTCAGCAAATTAAAAATCAAATTACTTTACAGGAAAATGCTTTAAAGTTTTATATGGGAATGCCTATTGAAACTCAAATTGATATGCCAAAAGAAGAATTTGAAGTAGTTCCTGCAGCATTAACAGAACAGCCAACAGTTGAAAACAGAACAGAATATCTGCTTTTGAAAAAACAAGAAGAGCTTTTAGTATACAATAAAAAAGCTGTTGAAGCTGGATATTATCCTACGCTTTCATTAACGGCAGGTTACAATTACATTGGTCAGGGGCCTGAAATGCCTTGGTTTGCAAAACCAAAAGACGGAGTTTACTGGTCTGATTACTCAGCAATTGGATTAAACTTACATGTGCCAATTTTTACAGGTTTCGGAACTCGTGCTAAAGTAAGACAAGCCGATGTAGAAATCAGATCTTTACAAGAAGATATTAAAGACACAAAACTTTCTCTTGATTTAGACTATAGAAATGCAATGGCTGACATCGAGAATAACATTGTGACTATTCAGAATCAAAAAGAAAATATGCAATTGGCATCAGAGATTCTAAGCAATACAAAAAACAATTATCTTCAGGGACTGGCATCTTTAACAGATTTATTAGATGCAGAAAATGCATCACTTGAAGCTCAAAATAATTATACCAGAGCAGTTTTAAATTATAAAATTGCCGAAATAGCACTAATCAAATCAAAAGGCGAACTAAAAACTCTTATTAAATAACTAATTACAATGAAGAAAACTATTATAACAATCGTAATCATAATCGCAGCACTGGGTGTGATTGGATATGTCTTAAATAATAATAAGAAGGAGAACAAAGCAAAAACAGATATCGTAGCAGAAAAAAATGCTGCAGTTTCGGTTAAAGTTTCTCCTGTAAAAACAGAAGAAGTTTCTTTGGATTTCGTTGCAAATGGAAATTTTCAACCAATTCAGGAATTAACTTTCTCTGCTGAAAAATCCGGAAAAGTAATCAGCGTTTTAGCTAAAGAAGGTGATTATGTAAGAGTAGGTCAAACTTTATTGACAGTTAGAGGTGATGTAATTAATGTTAGTGCACAACAAGCGCAGGCAGTTTATCAAAATGCAAAATCTGATTATGAAAGATATGAAAATGCTTTTAAAACAGGTGGTGTTACAAAACAACAATTAGATCAGGCTAAGTTAGCTTTAACAAATGCACAGTCTAGCTTAACACAAGCAAACATTAATGTTGGAGACACAAAAGTTAAAGCGCCAATAAGCGGATTTATCAATAAAAAATATATTGAGCCGGGATCTATTTTAGCAGCAACGCCAGCAACAGCTTTATTTGATATCGTAAATGTTTCGAAATTAAAACTAGTTGTTACAGTAAACGAAAATCAGGTTGCCAGTTTAAAATTAGGAAACCAAATTAAAGTAACTGCAAGTGTTTATCCTGATAAAACTTTTTCTGGGAAAATTACTTTTATAGCTTCAAAAGCAGATGAGTCTTTGAACTTTCCTGTTGAAATTGAAATTACAAACAACTCAAATAACGACCTGAAAGCAGGTATGTACGGAACTGCAATTTTTGCATCAAACCAACAAAAACAAAATTTGATGGTTGTACCTAGAAATGCATTCGTAGGAAGTGTGAGCAGCAACGAGATTTTTGTAGTTGAAAATGGTATTGCAAAATTAAGAAAAGTAACTGCTGGAAGAATTTTAGGTGATAAAGTAGAAGTTATCAATGGATTATCTGACGGAGAAACTGTAATTACTACAGGTCAAATTAACTTACAAGACGGTAATACAGTAGAAATTATTAAATAATTTAAAGCGATAAGCTATAGGCCGTAAGCATTAAGCTTATTGCCTAAAGCCTACAGCCTAAAGCAAAAAATATGAAATTAGCCGAAATATCCATAAAACGTCCGTCGTTGGTAATTGTATTGTTTACAATTCTAACACTTGGTGGATTGTTCAGTTACAGCCAATTAGGTTATGAGCTGATCCCAAAATTTGAACAAAACGTTATTACAATTTCTACAATTTATCCGGGAGCTTCTCCAAGTGAGGTAGAAAACACAGTAACCAAGAAAATTGAAGATGCGATCGCATCCTTAGAGAATGTCAAAAAAATCGACTCAAAATCATACGAAAGTTTATCTATTGTATCGATTACATTAACATCAAATGCAAAGGTCGATTTTTCTTTGAATGATGCACAGCGTAAAATCAATGCTATTATTAGTGATTTACCAGATGACGCAGAAACACCTTCGCTGACGAAATTCTCCCTAAGTGATTTACCAATTATGACACTTGGTGCTAATGGAAAAATGGACGAAGCTGAATTTTATGACTTAATTGACAAAAAAATTGCTCCTATTTTATCTCGTGTACAAGGTGTTGCCCAGGTAAATATTATTGGTGGTTCTGAACGTGAAATTCAGGTGAATCTTGATGCTGTTAAAATGCAGGGTTACGGATTATCTGTTCCACAGGTACAGCAAAATATCTTGACTTCGAATTTAGATTTCCCAACAGGAAATATCCAAACACGTAATCAAAAAATATTAATTCGTTTAGCGGGTAAATATAAAAGTGTTCAGGAATTAAGAAACCTGGTTGTTTCTTCTCAAAACGGAATTCAGGTTCGTTTAGGTGATATTGCCGATGTTCAGGATACTCAAAAAGTAGCAGAAAAAATATCACGTGTAGATCAAAAAAGTGCTATTGTTTTACAAATCGTAAAACAATCTGATGCAAATGCAGTAGCGGTAAGTGAGCAATTATTAAAAACAATTGCTATTCTTGAAAATGATTATAAAGCAAATCAATTAAAATTAGAAGTAGCAAAAGATAGTACAATCTTTACTCTTGAAGCTGCAGATTCTGTAGTTCACGATTTATTAATTGCAGTTGTTCTGGTAGCTTTTGTAATGTTGTTCTTTTTGCACAGTATTAGAAACTCATTGATCGTAATGGTTTCGATTCCGGCATCGTTGATCGCTACGTTTATTGGTATTTATTTAATGGGATATACATTAAACTTAATGAGTTTATTAGGATTATCTCTTGTTGTAGGTATTCTGGTCGATGACGCGATTGTGGTCCTCGAGAATATTTATCGACATATGGAAATGGGTAAAGGCAGAATTCGTGCATCTTACGACGGAACTGCAGAAATTGGTGGAACTGTAACTTCGATCACATTAGTAATTGTGGTGGTATTCTTGCCAATTGCAATGAGTTCTGGTTTGGTTTCTAATATTATTACACAATTTTGTGTTACCGTAATTATTTCAACTTTACTGTCACTTTTAGCTTCATTTACAATTATCCCTTGGTTATCATCTCGTTATGGTAAATTAGAGCATATTGAAGGAAAGAATTTATTTGGAAGAATTATTCTTGGTTTCGAAAGTTATTTAACTCGTTTTACAAACTGGGTTTCTGATTTATTGACTTGGTGTTTAGATCATTATATTAAAACCATTTTAGTTGTTCTTGTGTTGTTCTTTGGATCAACAATTGGATTAATGGGTGGAGGTTTCATTGGAGGAGAATTCTTTGCATCTTCTGATAGTGGTGAGTTTTTAGTTCAAATCGAAATGCCGAAAGATGCTTCGTTAGAACAAACCAACTTCATGACACAAAAAGCAGAAGCTTATTTGAAATCTCAGGAATATGTTCACAGTCAGATTACAACTGTGGGACAAACCAGTGAAGGTTTTGGTGCATCTCAAGCAACGGCTTACAAAGCAGAGATCGACGTAAAAATGATCGAGCAAAAAGATCGTACCGATGATGCTAACGTTTACGCAGCAAAAATCAAACGTAAATTAGAAAAAGTATTAGTTGGAGCAAAAGTAAAAACGGTTCCTGTAGGTATCTTAGGAACTGCTGAGGATGCTACTTTAGGATTGATCGTAACAGGTCCATCTACAGAAAGTGCTATGGCATTTGCTAAATTAGCTGAAGCTGAATTACGTACAATTCCTGGAACAACAGAGATTAAATTAACTGTTGAAGACGGAAATCCAGAGGTAAATGTTAAAGTTGATCGTGATAAAATGGCAGCTTTAGGATTAACACTTCAAACTGTTGGTTTAACGATGCAAACTGCTTTTAGTGGAAATACAGACGGTAAATACAGAGCTGGAGAATATGAGTACGATATCAACATTAGATATAATGCATTTGATAGAAAAAGTATCACTGACGTTAGTAATTTGATTTTCATCAACTCTGCAGGACAACAAATTAAGTTATCTCAATTTGCTGATATAACAGAAGGATCAGGACCTAGCCAGTTAGAGCGTAGAGACAAATCTGCTTCGGTAACAGTAAAAGGACAAAACGTTGGGGTTCCTTCAGGAACAATTGTAACGCAATGGCAGGCAAAATTAGATAAGCTTAAAAAACCAACAGGTGTAAACTATATCTGGGGTGGTGACCAGGAGAACCAATCTGAAGGTTTTGGTACTTTAGGAATCGCTTTATTAGCTGCTATTATCTTGGTTTACCTTGTAATGGTGAGTTTGTATGACAGTTTTGCTCACCCGTTTGTAGTATTGTTTGCAATTCCGCTTTCGTTTATTGGTGCGATGCTGGCATTGGCTTTGACCAATAACTCATTAAACATCTTTACGATTTTGGGTATCATCATGTTGATTGGTCTGGTGTGTAAGAACGCGATTATGCTTGTCGATTATACCAACCAAAGAAGAGCAGCAGGTGAATCAATCAGAACGGCATTAATTCAGGCGAATCACGCTCGTTTACGTCCGATCTTGATGACAACAATTGCGATGGTATTTGGTATGTTCCCAATTGCATTAGCATCTGGAGCAGGAGCTGAGTGGAAAAACGGATTGGCCTGGGTAATTATCGGGGGATTAATTTCGTCTTTATTCCTAACCTTGATTGTAGTTCCGGTTATTTATAACATCATGGAGAAAATCATTGCGAGAGTTAGCAAAGGAGAAAAAATCGATTACGAAGCAGAAATGGTTGCTGATTATGTGCACACCGAATTAAGCGAAGACGGTTTTAATCCTAAGCACACGCATTAAGAAATTCCAATATTTAAAATCCCAAATTCCAAAAGGAGCTTGAATCTTGAACATAAAAAATCCCAAACTCCAATTAAGGAGTTTGGGATTTTTGATTTATAAGAAGTTCCTAAGTTGGAATTTGGAATTTCTTTTATTGGAATTTAACAACCTTTATTTCTTCACAATTTTGATTGTCTTCGTCTGTCCTTCCGCTTTTACTTTTAAGAAATAAACTCCGGAAGAAACATTAGATAAATCAATTTCAGAATGATCACTATTTACTTTATTACTTAAAATAAATTTTCCTGCAACAGAGAATATCTCAACCTCATCAATATTTGAAGTATTATGAATACTTAAACTATGCTGCACCGGATTTGGATAATAAGTGAAATCAGGTAAAACAAAATCAGGATTAGAAAGAGTACCTTTTGCTTTTGTTGTAACAGCAAGGCGTTCCTTACTTTCAATTCCATTAATGGTTTGTGAGGCATAATATGTTGTTCCATTAACTAAAACCGTTGTTAAAGGCAAAGTTGTTTCAGCAGTTTTATTTGTTTTACCAGATAAGGAATTTGGGTTGCTGTACCATTTAATGTTTTGACCCTCTACAACAAGATCTGCTAAAGTTTGTCCTGGAGTAAATTCTATAGCCAGCGAATTTTTACCTTCTATTGAGGGTGCCGGCGGGTCTAAATTAACAGACATTACTGCAGCACATCCATTTTGATCTCTTACATATATTTCATGAATTCCATAAGGTACACTATTGAAAATATTACTCGATTGAAAAGAAGCTCCATCAAAACTATACTCATATAATCCGTTTCCACCAGTTGTAGTAACCGTTATTGTTTGATTTTCTACAGTAGCGGATGAAACCATTAATGTCGCAGGTTGTGATATAAATATATTATTTGATAGAAAGGTGTAACCAGCAGAATCATCAATTTTTACTTTATAAGAACCAGCGGGTAAATTAGAAAACGAATTCATACTAGAATTAGCAGTAATTTGAATTCCATTATTATAAAGAGAATAAGTGTAAGGAGCTAATCCTCCAGATGCATTTGCTACAATTGCACCGTCCTGACTTCCGTAGCAGCTTATGTTTGTATTTGCTATTGTTGCTGTTAATGGATTAAGAGGTTCTATCACAACATATAATGAACTTATATTATTTGAACTATCTCTTACGTCTATTATATATATACCCGGTACCAGATTAGTGAATATATTGTTTGCTGTATAATTGTCTCCGTTTATTGAATACTTATACGGAGCTAAGCCACCTGTGGCAACTACCTTTATTGTACCAAAATTTTCGATAGCTGTTGGTCTGGTAATAACTGCTGATATGATTAAAGGTGAATATAATTCAGTATCGGAAGAAACTACACATCCATTTGCATCTGTAACTTCTACAACATAACTTCCAAATGCTACGTTATTGAAAATATTCTCATTTTGAGAACCTATAATAATTTCTGAATTTTTCTTGAGCGTATATTTATATGGAGTTTTGCCTCCCGTAACATTAACCCTTATTGTTTTATTATAAACATCTGTTGTAGTTGTTGCTGATAGGATAGATTGTTCTACAGTAACATATGTTGTGTAATTGCACCCATTGCTGTCTTTTACAAATACGGTATGATTTCCAGCTATTAAATCACTTGATGTATTTGCGTTAATAAAAGAAACGCCACCAGTAAAAGAATAAGTATATGGTGCCTGACCTCCAGTAGCATTGATAGTTACAGAATCTTTAATACCACATTCAGTAGCTTTATTAACTGTTGCTGTTGCTCGTAACGATGTAGGAGATGCTATTATTAATGGTGTTGTATAAACGCATCCACTTGCATCTTTGACTTTAATAATATGTGTTCCTGGAAAAACACCCGCATATGAACCAGTTGATTGATAATTGTAATTATTGATCGAATACTGATATGGAGCGGTACCACCAACACCACTAATTGATATAGAGGTAATAGGGCTAGTTGAACAATCGGTAATTGGTTGATAACTAATTGTGGCAGTCAATGGAACAGGTTGTACAAACACAATATCATTTGTAAGGACAGTACAATTATTAGAATCTTTGATCGTAAAATGATATGTTCCTGCAGTTAAATTATTAAAAATGTTAGAAGCCTGAAAAGAACCTCCATTTAAAGAATATTGATAATTGCCACTTCCTCCGGCTGCAGTAACATTTATTGAACCATTGCTAACACAATCTATACCTTTCATAACAACAGCAGTTGCTGCTAAAGAAGGACTTATAGTAGCTGCAAGGGTAGTTGTAGCGTTCTGGGTATCTTTAACTTTTATTATATAAGTACCTGCAGATAAATTTGAGAAGACATTTGAGGGTACATAATTATTTCCATTATTTATCGAATATAAATAAGGAGCAATTCCGCCGGTTGCATTTATTGTTATTGTTCCTGTCGGCTGAAAGCAATTAACAGCATTTGTAACAACAGTAGCTGAAAGTGTTGGTGGTGGTGCTACATATATTTCAGAGGATAATAAAGTGCAAGAATTAGCGTCTGCAATTTTTACACTATAAATTCCTGTTGGTAAATTAGTAAACGTATTATTGCTTTGAGGTGCAGCGACTATTATTCCTTCTTTTTCCAAAGAATAAGAATAAGGTGGATTTCCTCCCAATGCATTAGTAGCTATACTTTGCTCAAAAGTTGAAACAGTTGCAGTTAAAAGTGTTGGCTCTGTTATTGCGACAGAGACAACTGATGTACAGCCATTATTATCTTTTACCGTTACATCATAGATGCCAGAAGCGAGGTTGTTAAAAGTATCTCCGGTTTGAAATGTTCCGGTTAATGAATACAAATATGGAGCAGATCCGCCAATTACGGTTGCTTTTATTAAACCATTGTTTCGCCCATTACAAGTAGCATTGATTGTTGTTAATGTAATTATTGGAAAAGTGGGAGGATTTATAACAACAGTATTTGTCGTCGAATTATGATCTGCATCCTGAACTTTGACCGTATAAGTATTAGCCGTTAGGTCAGAAAAAATATTTGATGAAAAATAATTTGACCCACCATTTATGGAATATAAATATGGAGGTTTTCCGCCAGTTGCATTTACAGCTATAGATGCATTACTTAAACAGTCCATCTCTTTAGTTATTGCAACAGCAGAAGCTAAAGGTTTTTGGTCTTCAATGGTAATACTAAAATCATAAGACTCACAGCCTTTTGAATCTTTAATTCTTACAGTGTGAATTCCAGAAGACAAATTTGTAAAAACATTTTCTGCTTGAAAAGCAACACCATCAATAGAATACTGATAAGGAGCAGTTCCTGCCTGACCATTTAAAGTTACAGTTTGACCTTCTGCAAGAATATCAGCATATATAGGTGTTGGTTGTGCAATGATATGTTCGAAAGTAGCGATACAACCAACAGCATCTTTAACTTTAATTTGATATGTTCCAGGACTAAGATCAGTGTGAGTGTTATTAAGTGAATATATACTATTATTAATAGCATATTGATACGGAGCTTCTCCTCCAACAGCATTAATAGTTATTGAGGTTTTATCTTTGGCGCACAATAACTCCGTATGTAAAGCTGTGGCAGATAATGGTGAAGCTTGTTGTATTTTGGCTGTAATTGCCGGAGAAATACAATCATTACTATCTTTCACTAACACAGTGTAATTCCCTGCAGGTAAATCAGAAAAAGTATTTTCTGCAGAAAAAGTTGTTCCACCATCAATTGAATAATAATGAGGGATTTGCCCTCCATTTGCAACAATGTTGATGCCTCCATTATTTATACAACTTGATGTATTTGTGACAATAGTAGTGCAGTTTACAGGGATATATGGGAGTAATTCTATAGCAAGATTATTAACGATTGTATTTTCGCTATCCTTTATAGCAATAGGATAAGTTCCCGCACTTAAATTATCAAAAGTATCGCTTGTTTGAAATGTTGTTCCTCCATCTATAGAATATAAATAAGGAGGGTGACCTCCATAACCAAAAGCACGAATCGCAGCATTTCCCCAGCAGGTTACATGTTTTAGTGTCATTCCTCCAGAGCTTAAGGGAAATTCAGAATCCCCAACAACAATGGTAGTAAAAACACTACACCCTCTAGCATCTCTTACATATATGGGCTGAAAACCAACAGGTAAATCTGAAAAAACATTACTTGCTTGATAAGTAGCCCCATCTAAAGAATATAGATATGGTTCTGTACCACCTGTCGGGGTAATGGTTGTGTTTTGATTTACTGTTATTGATGTTGCAGTGAAAGTTGCAGGAGCTGTAATAACGTGGTCAATTGAAGCAATGCACATTTGGCTGCCATCTTTTACTTTTATATGGTAGGTTCCGGAGAGTAAATATTTGTAATAATTATTGCTGGTAAAAGGACCTCCGTTTATTGAATATTGATATGAACCTATTCCTCCTGAGGTATTTATGGTCAGCGAAGAGGTTTCTTCACTGCATATTATTGGGGTATGTGAAGCTGTTATCTTTAAAGACTCGATGGTTCTCAAATTAAAATAATTAGTCGAAATAATTCCGTTATAATCAATTCGTCCATAAATATTTGAGAGACCTATCACACCAAAATAATGCGTAGGGTCTGCAATTATATTTGCATTATTTAATGCATCATCAAGACTTAAAAAATAAGTAACGTTTGTTTCGGCAGGATCTAAATTACCAATAAAATCATTTTTTAGCGAAGTCAAATCAAAAGGTTCGCTTGAGCAAGTGGTAATATGTGTTACCTGACCATAAAAGAGTGTAGTAAACAATAAAAGAAAAAAAAGTAAAGTTTTTTTTCATACGTATAGGTTTGTTAATTTGTTTTAACAAATATATACAAAAAACATGCAAAAAAACCCAATAAATAAAATCCCAAATACCAGCTGAACTTTCCCAAAATTGGAATTTGTTATTTCAAAAAATTGGAATTTATTTCAAATATAAATAATGATTAAAATAATCTATAATCGCCTTCCCCTCAAGTAAAACATCGGCACCAATAATGCCATGAACAGGTTTGGCTTTGTATGATTCCAATGCTTCATTTACATGAGAAAGATCAAAAATTACCAAACCAAAATTGGTGTTTTTCCAACTCCCGATTTGTAAATTATTGTGAGCCGAAACTTCTGTTTTCATCCCCGTTCCGCCCGCTCCCGAAGCTTTTGTTTTTGATTTTTTTGATGAAATTTCAAAACGTTCCATACTTTCAAAACCAATGCAGGTGTTCGATGCTCCGGTATCTAAAATAAAATTTCCTGAAACGCCATTTATTTTGGCTTTTATTAGAAGATGCTGAGTTTTGGTAACCTTGAATTTTATTTTTTTGTATTTCTCTTTTTTGAGAACCGCGTGAAGATTTTCCATTTTTGATAATGATTGAAAATCAAAAATAAGGCAATTAGAGTCAATAAACTAATGATGTAAAAGATATAATTTGTTGCTTTTTCTTCAGCAGAAATAGAACCATAATACACAAAAGAACTCCAATAATAAGGTGATTTCTTCGCATTCGGAATCGATTTATCGTTTAGGAAATCGAGTTTTGCATTGGCATTTGCTTCAAAATAAGGAACATCATTTTTAATGTTTTTATAGAAATCAGCCATAAAAACCGACGTTGTATAATCGTTGACTTTCCATAACGAAAACAATAAATTCTGCGCGCCCGCAAACTGAAAACCCCTCGCAACGCTCATCGCACCTTCGGCTTTGTATAATTTTCCAATTCCGGTTTCGCAAGCGCTTAAAACCACTAAATCAGGATTGATGTTGAGATTATACAATTCAGAATATAATATTTCCTGATCATAAAATTTAATGCTGGCCGGAGTTTCAATATCGCCCGAAGAAGCATGTGTACTTAAGTGCAAAATCGAATATTGGTTTGCATTTTTTTTAAAATTAGAAAAACTTGCTGTTGAATTCTCTAAATATTTCCCCTTAAAATTACTTCGAATAGATTCCAGTTCTTTCTTAGAATAACTCAACTCAAAAGGTGTGCTTTCGAAAACCGGAAAGATTCCTAAAACTGTTTTTTCTGAATTTGAAATTGGTTTTGAATTCATATAAATATTGGCCGAAGTATTATAACCAATCTTAAAATCATTCAGTAAATAATGCATTTTGGCAAAATTTGTTGTTTTTGATTCTGTGGTAATCAAAGCTTCAAAAGGCAGGAAATTCAAAATTCCGTCAGGAACAATGATGAGGTTTTTATAGATGACATTTGAAGGTAATTTCAACAAATCATAAACTCTTTTTCCATAATAATTATATCCCGAAATATCGTTTGTAATTGCATCAGCAGAACTAAAATAATCAATAAATTTCATAATTTCAAGCATAGATCTGTGTGCAGTATAAATATGTCTAAAATTGATTCTATTATTTTGTAAAGTGAAATAAAACAGATTTTCATTTCCGATAAAATAATAAACCAAAACAGCTTTATCCTTTTCTAACTTTGAAAATAATTGTTTTAAATTACAGTTTTCAGGAATATAATCCGGGTTTTCAGATTGAATATTTTTCAGCAAAAGCATCAATTCATTTTGCTTTTTTATAAGCTGATTTATTTTTGAAATATTGGCTAAATCGCCTTTTTGCTGTTCTTTTATAATAGTGTTATTGACATTCTGAAATTGCTGTATAATTTGTTTTTCTTTTGCGGAAGCGTCTTTAATATTTGAACGATAACCTTTTAAAATTCCGGATTTTGTTTTTTCGGCCAATTGAAAAGCGTCGTTTAAATATTGTATTTTACTGTCTTCCTGATACAATCGATCATAAATCAAAAGACATTTTTCGGTACGATTGCGAGCTCTGATTTGGGTTATAATTTTAGAATTTTCATAAATTAATCCATTCATCAAAAGATCTTCGATATAAAAAGAAAGTTTAAAGGCGTCAAGAGCTTTTTTTGGATGATTTTGTTTGAATAAAATTTCTGCTTGTAAATCTAAAACATCAATTAAAACCGTTTCAGCATACAATTGATTTTGATTGGGAGAAATGTTTTTTGAAGAATAATTAGGAATTAGAATTTTAAAAACGGCAGAAATCTCTTTCTCACTTTCATCATATTTTTGCTCATCAAATAATAATAAAGCTTTTTCATAATAGAGTTTTGCTACTTTTCGTGGCTGTTGATTTGTAGTCTTGAAAAACAATTTTTCAGCTTTTGCTAAATACAAATTCGCAACCTCAAATTGCTGTCTCTGCCGATTAAGAGTTGCCAGATTTCGATAAGAATTAGATAAAGTTTCTGATTGCTCTTTTTCATTTTTCAGATAATGAACCGCCGACTCAAAAGTATTTTCAGCTTTTTGATAAATTTCCGGATGCATTAAATTTCCGGACGAACTCAATATATAATTACTCCCCAAATTATTCAATAAAATTCCTTTTTGCACATTCGATAATTTCTCCGTTTTTAAAGTACTTTCTAGCAAATCTATAGCCAAAGAAATCTTCCCCGAACTCTGATAAACATTTGATAAATTTAAGATTGCTGCAAATTTTTGTTTCGCCGCGTCAGGATAATTTTTGGTAGTATTTATAATAAAAAAATATTGTTTGATAGTGTTTTCGGCACTGTCATAATCACCTAAAACCGTGTATAAATTCCCCAAAGGTTTCAGGCAAAATTCAATAATGTCATAATTGCTCAGTTTGTTTTTCTGATAAATTTGCCAGGCTTTTTCGTAGCTCGCAATCGCTTTTTCGGTTTGTCCAAATTGGTTTTCATAATACGCTTTGTTGCAGTTTAAAACCACAATTGCTAATAATTCATCTTTGGTTTTTGGTTTAGGATTTCTCCAAAACTCAGTTTCTGTTTTCGTTAAATTTTGTAACGCTTTCGCGGAAGGATTTGCAACAAAAACATCAATTGAATTGTATATTTTATCTTCTTGGGAAACAGTTTTCTGCCCGAATAAAATTAGAGTTGAGAACATAAAAATATAGCAATACAGTTTTGTCATTTGTTTAAAATTTTTCGCCACGAATTCACGAATTATTCTTCTTCTTTTTAATGAAGAAAATTCGTGAATTCGTGGCTATTTATTTAATAACCTCCGCGCATCTCTGCGAAAAACCTTTGTGAATCTCTGAGGAATAACTTCCTAAAACTTCCAAATCCCATAAAGCTGAAAATAATTAAAACCTTGCTCAAAGTTGATGACATAACGTGCGCCCAAACTCGGACCAATTCTGGCAAAACCAGCTGTTAAATCAAATAATAATCCAGTTTTAAAATCAGAAAAGGAGTTTTTTACCGTATTGGATGTTGTCGTTGTATTGATTAAAAAGTTTTCTTTATCGCCTTCGTAAGTTTCGATTTTTATGTTTTGATTTTGTTCTTCAGAGACATTTATATTCGCCTGAATTCCCGCGCCAATTCCGATATAATTATTGATGTTGTACCGAATTAAAACAGGAACTTCCCAATTCACATTCTTGTTTTCTGCTGTGGTGGTTGTGCGCACCAATTGTCTCACTCCGTTTGCGTTTGTGTTTATCTGATCGACGACATTAATAGCATTATCGTATTTGTTTAAAGCATTGAGCCATTCAGCCTGCCAATAAAAACGATACGATTTAAAAGGCGAAATCGTTGCGCCCACAAAATAACTCGTCGATTTTTCCAGATCAGAATAGAGATTATAACCTGCTTTTGCGCCAATCGAAATTCCGGGTAAAAATCGGGTCGTGGCGTAGTTGGTAATTATAGGTTCATTTTTATCAAAAATAATGGCTGTTCTGCTTCGGGTTTTTACTTTGTGAAAGTCTTCGGCAAACTTCATCGAATATTTTACAAAACCTTTTGTAGAATCTTTTTCGTGTACATTTTTTTGTTCGCTTCCAGGCAAATAAATATTTTTGAAAGTAAAGAAAATCTGTTTTTGTTTAATAATTGTATCTAAACAACTTACGGTTGGAACCTCATCTTTTGGACAAATCGGGCACTTTGGATACATGTCTTCGATCTGAAAAGTTTTTTTATCGAACATATCCGGAATATCAGTTTCCAACCGAATCATTCTCGCAGGGCCTTCGCCGTTGTTTTGAAAACGGGTTTTAAAATTCACTCGTTTAAAACGAACGAGTCTGTAATTCATAAAACTTCCGTTCGATCCCATTTTGTTTGGGTCGTGAGAAGTTACAATTTCCATTTCAAGGTTCTTTATTTTATGGTTTTTATAACTTCGATTCGGAACAAAAATTCCACGCATTGTAACTGTTGCGCTCGTATCTTTAATCATTTCCGGAGTCGTTTTAAAAGTATAAAAAACATTGTGCGTTTCACCGGGATTTTGATCATCAAATTCTAAAACCGAAACATTATGATACGTTTTATTTGCGTCTAATAACGAAGCATCAAGATCTTCTTCAGAAGTTGTGTTTCGGTATTTTTTAAGATTCAGAATGTTTTCGGCGGAAGCCAGATAATTTTTAGAATCATCAAGATCGTCGACAGAAGCGATGGTATTTTCTTTTACTTCGCGTTCGTTTGCATAAGTTCTAAAATCGACCAATTCGAAATTATTGTTCTTGAATTGTTTCTCATTATAAAACAAATACAGCTTTCCGCCCGATACATAATTCTCCAGATTTTGATAACCCACTACAACTACCATTTCCTGTTCTGGAATCGGGTCGCAGTTTTTGATAATGGCGAATCCGTTTTGGTCTGCGATGGATGCAATGTCTTTATAATTGGTATCTGTAATGTCGTTAACAGCCACTTTTTTCGGACGTGTTGCCGGTGGTTTTCCGTTGTCGTAATTGTTGGTTACGGCAAGTCTTGTCGTGTATGTTCCTTTATTTTTATACACATGTTTAGGTTCGGCTTCTTTACTATAATGACCGTCGCCAAGTTCCCATAAATAGGAATAACTAGGTTTTGGTGCACCCGCAATCGGAATCAAAGGCGGTGTTTCGGGTTTATAAGTAATGGCGTTTCCGTTCTGGATAAAACTAATATTGGCTCTTCGGGCTATGGTGTCTTTTACTTTTGTTTGCGAGAAAGAGATTATAGAAAAAAGAATAAAGAGGATAGATGATAGTGGTTTCATAACTAGGTAATTTTTTAGCCCTGATAGTAGTGGAAATCCTTTTTCTGGCTTCTTTAGCCAGGAAAAGATTGAAACGAATAGCAGGATTAGCTTCTGAAAATCATCAGAGTTAATTTTAAAACTGGATTAAATGTAAAAAAAAGTGATGAGCAAATCACCACTTTTTCTTAAAAAGTATTTTCTAACTTACTGAATAGCATTGATTGAGGCTACCAGTTGTGCTTCGGTACCAACGGTTGTTTCGGAAAGTGTGAAGGTATAAATGTCGTTTGCAGCAACGGTTACCGCTTTAATTGCATATCGCCATTGACCATTATCTTCGGTTACAAAAATCACGTGACAAGCTAAACCAATTGGAATTTGTCCGTAATGTTCGCTAAACAATCCTTGTGGAGTATAAGTATCCAATTTTGCAAGTGCATTTGTTCCTTCACCATCATAAGAAAGATAAACAGCACTGTTTTCGTTGTCGTAACCTTCTGGAACATCAACAAGTAGTGTTGTTTTTGGTCTCGGATCACTGTAAAAACGGTCAACATTTGTCCAGCCAAAATTCCCGAATGTTACATAATAATTTGCACCTTCGCCTTGCACGCCTCCTTTTCCTCCGCCATTTCCGTCAGCATTTGGTTTATTTTCTCTCCAGGCCAATTCTCCCTTGTCGTCAATTGTACCGTTCCATAATGTCATTGCATTATCAAGTCCGTCAGTTAAAGCAGTCGGAACAATTAAATTCATTGTACAAGAAGTTTGAAGTTCAACTCCGCCCTGAGTGGCTTTGATAAAGAATTCTCCACCGGAAATTAATAAATTTTTCTTTCCGTCAGCAGTAACTCCCATTGTTGGTTTGTTGGTAACCAGCATGTTTCCTTTATCAAAAAGTTCGATATATTCAATTTCAATAGTTCCGGTTACCGCATTTCCGTTTTTGGTTAAACAGTCTCCGTTAATGTTTAATTTTACACCTTTTGCAGAAGTTAACGTGATTAGACCATTTCCGGCCGTTGCAGTAAAATTTTGTGTATTTCTTTTAACCCCTTTTTCGCTAATACTTTTAAAAGCTCCAGAAGTTGGCGGAAGAACAATATTATCTTCGCCGTCGCTGTTATTGTCGCAACTTACAAATGAAAATAGTGCTAAGCATAAAAGTCCTAATTTTTTAAAATTTGTGTTCATGATTTCTAATTTTTATAAATCTGCCCTGATTATTTCAAGTGGTTTCAGATTCTGGTTAATTATAGTTTTTATATTCTTATATCAATTAAGGTTTGATATTGTTACCCTTATTTTTAAAATTTATTTCTCAACTTATTTTCAGTAGATATATCAATTGTGCGCTTAAATTGTTAACCTAAATTTTAATTTACTTTAAAACCCAATGCAATATAGGGTTGTGCAAAATCGGGAGCAGGACCTCCGGCACCATAAAAGTTGGAACTTAAAAAAACGGCATTTCCTTGAGTAACAGGATAGGGAACGGTTGTATTATTTGATTCTCTCAATAAACGTCCCACAGTTTGGTTCAGCGCCGTATATCCTGGAAGTATGGTTCTTTTTACCCTAATAATATCGCCCGAGTTTACCAGCACAGGTGTTATCGATTGATAATCTAAAGTAGTTTGCGAAAAAGTATGTACCCCACTATAGCTTGTATTGGTCGTTGTATTGATTACCTCCATCGTATAACCGCCGGTGTAAGTGGATGGGTTTTGATATCCTACGCTGCAAATTTCTCCATTGGCATTAATCTGGATCGTATATTCATGCGTTTCCAAATCCATTGTTGTAAGGTCGTTATAGCCATTTGCAGCTGTAAAAGCATTTGTAATTAATGTTGAAACATAAGTTGTATCACATACATTATTTGTTGGGTTGTTGTCGTTATCGCAGCTAATTATTAAAGTTGCCGCAAAACAAAATATCAAAGTTTTAATTGTTTTCATGATTTCTAATTTTATAGTTTAGTAATAGATGTTTTTTGATGAAAAATTGTTACCCTAAATTTTTGATTTATTTCGAAAGGCATTTTTCTTCGAATAAATTTCCGTCTTCATCAAGTGCGACGAGTATGTCTTTTTTCCGCGAAAGCGAAACAATTAAACAGATCCACACAACAGACCAAATTCCGAATGTGATAACTGTAAGGAAGAAATGAAACGGATGATTGATTTCTTTTTTTTCTTTGGATAAAACAGCATACGGCAGTTTTTCGTTATGCTCGATAATCACAAAACCGTTTCTGATTTTAGAAGAAAGGGTTTTATGAAACTGATCCAGATTTTTTTGATTTATTAATTGGTAACTTTCCATTTCTTTTAATTTTTAATTGTTTTTAAAAGAGTTTTATATTGCTATATCAACTTGATTTTATAATTGTTACCCCATTATTGAGAATTTATTTTGAGATTATTTTTACATTAGCTATTTAAAAGTTGTTTTTATGGGCAAAATCAAAATTCATCCCGATCAAAAATATATCGAAGGACTTGCGGCTAATAATTCGGCAATCATTCAGGAGATTTATAAAAAGTTCGTTCCCAAGGTTGTTTTTTATATAAAGAACAATTCCGGAGATCAGGATCATGCTCAGGATGTGGTTCAGGAAATCATGATTTTGCTTTTTAATCAGGCAAAAAACAAAACGCTGGAACTCACTTGTCCTTTTGATGCTTACTTTTTCTTGTTATGCAAAAGAAAATGGCTCAACGAATTGAAAAAAACATCTAATAAAGGGGTAACAATTCATGAAGATGTGGGATCTATAAATGAATGCGGAGTGGAATTGGTAGAGCAGACCGAACAATTTAATGAAAAACAACAGCTTTTTGACGCTATGTTTCTAAAATTGGGAGACAAATGTCAGGAATTATTAAAGTTGAGTTTTACCATTAAGTCGATGGAGGAAGTCGCCGAAAAACTCAATGTAACATACGGTTATGTTCGCAAGAAAAAATCGTTATGCATTGGCCAGTTAACACAATGGATTCAGGAAAACAACAACTTTAAATCGCTAAAAAATAATTAGTCATGAACGAAGAACGTTACATAAAATTCGATCAATATCTTCAGGATGAAATGACTGTTGAAGAGAAAAATAGTTTTGAAAAACAATTGGCGGAAGATCCCGAATTTGCTTCAGAATTTGAAACTTTTAAGAACGTACATCTTCAGCTGGAAACTAAATTTGGATATGAACAGGAAAGAGAAGCTTTCAAAGAAAATCTAATAAAAGTTTCGGATAAACATTTCAATAAACCAAAAGTAATTGCACTAAAACCTTGGTATTATGGTGCTGCGGCAGCTGCAGTAATTTTGATGGGATTATTTTTTTATAATTATAGTCAAAAGCCTTCTTTTGAAGATTTTAATCATCCGGAATCGGCTTATTTTACAGAAAGAGGCAATATTGAGGCAACGCTAAAACAAGCAGAAACAGCATTTAATTCAAAGGAATATAAAAAAGCAATTCCGCTTTTTGAATCTATTTTAAAAGAAAATCATACACCGGAAATTCAATATTTTTACGGAGTTTCATTATTACAAGACAATCAAATCATAAAAGCCCAAAATGTTTTTAGTGAACTAAAAACAGGAACTTCGGCCTATAAAGATAAAGCAACATGGAATTTAGCCTTAATTAAATTGAAACAAAAAAATTACAATGCTTGTAGAGAAATCCTGCTTACAATTCCTGAGGATTATGAAGATTATGTTGAGGTTCAGATTTTGTTGAGAGAATTGGAATAAGCGATAAATTTTTGTCACTTTACGTAAACCCGTAATCGAATTTAGATTTTAATATCTAAATTCGATTTTTTTATTAAGAATTTACCACGATACCTTTATAATTTTAATCCAAATTAACGAATGAAAAATATTACTTTATTATTTCTTCTTGTTCTTTCTCAAACCATCTTTGGTGCTAAAATTACCGAAACCGAAAAACTTGCTGCAACCTGCAAAGTTTGGGGTTATCTAAAATATTACCACCCAAAAGTCGCCAATGGCGATTTTAATTGGGATGAAAAACTTTTTGAGGTTTTGCCAAAAATTGAAAGCGCAAAAAACAAAGAAGAATATTCAGCAGTAATAGAAAAATGGATAGATGATCTAGGAGTTGTACCCACAAACAAACCTCTTGCAGATGATCCTAAAAAAGATTTTTTTAATGAAAATCTAAACTTAGACTGGACACAAAAAGACAAATTGTTTTCTAAAAGTCTTTCTACGAAATTGAAATTTATTACAGAAAATAGATTTCAAGGAACAAATTATTATGTAAACCGTGACGGAAAAGAAGTCAAATTTCAGTTTGTTAACGAGCCGGAATATGCAGAAGTTTTATGGACAAATAAAAATTTACGTCTTCTTACTTTATTCCGTTTTTGGAACTATGTAGAATATTTTTTTCCATATAAATATAAAATGGATCAAAAATGGGATGATGCTTTGGTTGAAATTCTGCCTCATATTATAGCCCCGGCTTCTGAAAAAGAGTTTTTGTTAGCAATGCGCGAAATATCTATAAAACTTAACGATACTCATGCAGCGACTTTTAATATGCAAATGATGCAGTATTTAGGTGGAGAAAAATATACTGCTTTTGGGACTAAATTCATAGATGATAAAGCCGTAATTACTACTATAGCAAATGATTCTTTAGCAAAGATTGACGATTTAAAAATAGGAGACGTTATCACTAAAATTGACGGCATAACGGTCGCTCAAAAATTAGATGAACTCCTAAAATATATGCAGGGTTCTAATAGGCCAGCTGCTATATTAAATGGGGCCCTTGTAATGTTTACAGGAAATACAGATGATTTTGAAGTTGAATTTATTAGAGATAATGTCACTTCGGTAAAAAGAATACATCGTTATCCGAATGGAAAAATTAAAAGATCACCGCCAAAAAATAGTCCAAATTGGGAAATTCTGGAAAACAACATTGGTTACGTGAAAATGAATAAAGTACCAAAAGAAGAAGTGCCGGAAATGATGGAGAAATTAAAGAATACACAAGCTATAATTTTCGATGTTAGAAACAGACCTACATACACCGATTTTTTAGTTAGTGAATATTTAAATCCGGAACCGAAACCTATTTTGAGATTACTTTATCAGGATTTGAGTTATCCTGGACGTTACTATTTTAGTGATGAGATGGAAGAATGTGGTAAAATCAATACAGATTATTATAAAGGTAAAGTAATTGTTTTGGTAAATTCGGGAACTCATAGTTTTGGAGAACAAACAGCAATGAGTTTGCAAACCGCGCCAAATGCTACTGTTATTGGCAGTCAAACTTCTGGTGCTGACGGGCCAAATTATTACTTTAAGATTATCAAAGGTTTTGATTCCTCTTTTACTTCAGCAGGTGTTTTTTATCCAAATAAAAAAGAAACACAACGCATCGGTATTGTTCCTGATATTGAGGTAAAACCAACTATTTTTGGTGCTCAACAAGGAAAAGACGAAGTATTGGATAGAGCTAAATTGTTTGCTAAAAACGGGAAATAAAAGTTAGTATTAATTTCTCGCTTGCTTTGTCAGACTGAGCGATCCCGAAGCTTCGGGAGAAGTCCCACAAAGAGAATCATCAGAGTTACCTTTGTCAAAGTTTTAAACTTTGACAAAGGTTTTATTATTAAGAGGCAAAGAGAAAAAAATCCGCGCCCAATCCGCGTTTTCACGAAGTGAATCCGTGTCACCCGTGTGCCATTTTCGTCATAACATTCAAATTGGGAAAGTTTTTAATATTGTCGTAATTTTGAACCTTTAAAAATTAGAAAATTGAATTCAACGACAATAATTACCGATACACATACCCATTTATATTCTGAAGAATTTGATCAGGATCGCGACGAAATGATTCAAAGAGCCATTGATGCCGGTGTAACCCGCTTTTTTATTCCTGCAATAGATGCCGCTGCAACACAATCAATGTACGATTTAGAGCAAAATTATCCGGATAATGTGTTTTTAATGATGGGTTTGCATCCCACTTACGTGAAAGATAATTATCTGGACGAGTTGAAGCACGTTGAAGCTGAACTGGCCAAAAGAAAATTCTACGCCGTTGGTGAAATCGGGATTGATTTGTATTGGGATAAAACGCATTTAAAAGAGCAGCAAATTGCTTTTAAAAGACAAATTCAATTAGCAAAACAATACAAACTGCCAATCGTAATTCATTGTCGCGAAGCTTTTGATGAAATTTTTGCAATTTTGGAAGAAGAAAAATCAGATGATTTGTTTGGGATTTTTCACTGCTTCTCCGGAACTCATGAACAAGCGTTACAGGCAATATCCTATAATATGAAACTGGGAATTGGCGGAGTTGTAACTTTTAAGAACGGAAAAATTGATCAATTTTTAAATCAAATCGAATTAAAACATATTGTTCTTGAAACTGATTCGCCGTATTTAGCACCAATTCCGTATCGCGGAAAACGAAATGAAAGCGGTTATTTGGTAAATGTTATTGCCAAATTAGCCGATATATATGATGTTTCTGAAGAAGAAATAGCGACAATTACAACGCAAAATTCAGAAGACGTTTTTGGGATTTAACCCTATAGTTACTTAACTTTAGTTTTTTTTTTGTTCTTTTGCCCACTAAAAATAGATATTAATGCAGAAATTTGATGCCATTCGACCGTTTTATGATTCTGAAATAAATGAAGCACTTCATGATGTTGTCAATCATCCGATGATGAAAACCATGATGAACTTTACTTTTCCGGAAGTAGAAGATGAGGTTTGGAAAGAGCAGCTTAAGAAAACACATTCGATTCGTGATTTTCAATGCAACTTTATTTATAATACCATCCAAAAGGTTCTTGAAAAAAGTTCTGAAGGGCTAACAACTTCAGGATTTGAGAAACTTGAAAAAAATACTTCTTACCTATTTATTTCGAATCACAGGGATATTCTTTTAGATACAACCTTATTAAATGTTTGTTTGTTCGAGCATGGTTTGGTAATGACAGCATCTGCAATTGGAGACAATCTGGTTAAAAAAGCATTTTTAAGCACATTGGCAAAACTGAATAGAAACTTTTTGGTTTTAAGAGGATTAACGCCAAGAGAAATGTTGCAGAGTTCTAAATTGCTGGCAGAATATATGGGACAATTATTGCTTCGCGAAAATCGTTCGGTTTGGATAGCTCAAAGAGAAGGACGTACGAAAGACGGAAACGACGAAACTAATCCAGGCGTTTTAAAAATGATTGGTATGGGTTCTGATGAAGCCAATTTGATGGATTATTTTAAGAAATTAAGAATCATTCCGGTTTCAATTTCATACGAATATGATCCTACGGATGTTTTGAAAATGCCGCAATTAATGGCAGAAGCAAACAACGAAGTTTATATTAAAGATAAAAATGAGGATTTCATGACCATTTTGAGTGGTATTATGGGAACCAAAAAAAGAATACATATTTCTGTTGGTGATGTTCTGGATACAGAAATAGATAAGATTGTGGCTGAAAATGACAATGCCAACAAACAAGTTCAGGCGTTGGCACAAGTAATTGATGATTCTATTTTGAAGAATTACCAATTGTGGCCAACAAATTTTATTGCTTACGATATTTTAAACGAAACCGATAAGTTCTCTCATTTGTACAAAGAAACTGAGAAATCACTTTTTGAGCGTCGTTTAGAAATGCGTATCGGAAGCGATAATCCTGTTACCAGACAAGGATTTTTATCAATGTATGCCAATCCTGTTGTCAATAAATTAAAATATCAGGATGTCATCTAAAGCTAAAATACTTTTAATTTATACCGGCGGAACTATCGGTATGAGCAAGGATTTTGCAACTGGAGCACTCAAAGCATTTAACTTTGATAAACTATTGCAGAACATTCCTGAAATTGAACAATTAGATTGCGAAATAGAAACAGTTTCATTCGAACACCCAATAGATTCATCGAACATGAATCCTGAAATGTGGACGAAAATTGCTGAAATCATCGAAGAAAATTATAATTCTTATGATGGATTTATAGTATTGCATGGTTCAGATACAATGTCATATTCGGCATCTGCATTGAGTTTTATGCTGGAGAATTTAGCAAAACCTGTTGTATTTACGGGCTCTCAATTGCCAATTGGTGATTTGCGTACCGATGCAAAAGAAAACCTGATAACGGCAATTCAAATTGCTTCTCTTCAGGAAAACGGAGAACCGGTTATCAAAGAAGTTTGCTTGTATTTTGAATATAAATTGTACCGCGGAAACCGAACTTCAAAAGTAAATGCAGAACATTTTAGAGCTTTTACAGCGCCTAATTATCCTGAATTGGTAGAATCCGGTGTTCATCTTAAATTAAACTCACATTTATTTCTTCCTGTAAAAAAAGATGCGAAACTAATTGTCCATAAAAAATTAGACAATCATGTTGCCATAATAAAAATGTTTCCGGGAATGAGCGAAGTTGTTTTGTCTTCAATTCTTGAAATTAAGGATTTAAAAGGAATTGTTTTAGAAACTTATGGCTCAGGAAATGCTCCAACCGAAGATTGGTTTTTAAATTTAATACAAAAAGCCATTCAATCCGGCCTTCATATCGTAAATGTTACACAATGCTCCGGCGGAAGTGTAAATATGGGACAATACGAAACCAGCACAAAACTAAAATCTCTGGGCGTTATTTCAGGAAAAGATATTACTACAGAAGCCGCAATTACAAAATTGATGTATTTGTTGGGGCATAATATTCCGCCAGCTGAATTTAAAGATGTTTTTGAAACAGCGTTGCGAGGGGAAATTTCGTTATAAAATTATTTCACTATATAAGTGATATAAGTTCATTTTAGAAGAAGTTTAAAAAATGAATTGATTTCGTTTGTCACATCGAGCGGAGTCGAGATACCGCAACTAGCTCCGTTCCTAATGTTCCAGTCCTTGTCGAGTTTCTTGTGGAGATTTCTCGTTCCTCGAAATGACAAGATTATAGATAGACGATTGGAATTTGGAATTTAAAAAAATTGGAATTTTTAATCTTTATACCGAACAGCACAAGTTTCCAACTCTTCTTCAGTACTCTGTTTTTTATAATACACATAAACAATTACCGAAATAATACAGATAATTCCCTGAATGGCAACTGTATTTCTTGTTCCGATGATATGAGAAACGTAGCCAATAATTAAACTTCCTACCGGAATCATCCCCTGATAGGCCATTAAATAATAACTAATACTTCTTGAACGCATATTAACAGCACTTTGCGTTTGAATGTAAATGTTTATAGATGAGGTTTGTGCCATCATCCCTACACCGCTCAAAGCCATGCAAATAAGCGCCACAGTTAAACTATTTGAATAGGCTAGTATAATGATGCTAAAACCTAATAATAAGCTCGCAGCAATCATTATTTTGCCCATAATATCAGATCTTTTAAGATTTGCCAGATAAATGGCTGATAAAATAGAACCAATTCCGGCTGCGCTTTCAAACCAGCTGAAGGTTTGGGCGTTTCCGCTAAAAATATCTTTTGCAAAAACAGGCATTAAAGTATTGAATGAAATGACAAATAAACTACTGCACATTAGCATCAAAAGCATTTTTGCCATTTCAGTTTCTTTTTTTACATAATCAAAACCCTCGATAAAATCTTCCAGCATTTTAAATTTATCTGTTGCTTTAATATGTGGAGTTATTTTCATCATTAATAACGAAATCAAAACGGGAATGTAGCTAAGGAAATTTCCAATAAAACAAATGTCTTCGCCATATTGGTGTAAAATAATTCCGGCGAGAGCCGGACCTGCAATTCGGGCAAAATTATTCAAAGTAGAATTTAGGGCAACCGCGTTTGATAAATCTTCTTTATTGTCCACAATGTCAATCATCATCGTTTGTCTGCAAGTCATATCAAAAGAGTTTATAATTCCCTGAAAAAGACTTAATGCTAAAATAAAATTGATATTATATATTTTTAAGTAAATCAATAAAGCCAAAGCTCCAGCCTGAAGCATTGCGAGAGATTGTAATAAAATCATGGCTTTGTGTTTGTCATAACGCCCAATAATACTTCCTGCCAATGGTGCCAAAAATAAAGATGGAATCATGCTTAAAAAGGTCGTTAATCCTAATAAGAAAACAGAACCTGTAACACTGTAAACCATCCAACTTACAGCGGTTTTTTGTAGCCACGTTCCAACAACAGAAACAGATTGTCCGTAAAAGAATAACTTGAAGTTTTTTGATCTTAACGCTTTAAACATAACCTTAAATATTTTTTACAAAGTTCGGGATTATGATTTCATTAGAAAAATTAATAATTTTACTGATAATAAGTATTTAAACTTATCGATATGGAGATTTATCAATTAGAATATTTTATTAAAACAGCCGAAGTTCTTCATTTTACAAAAGCTGCCGAATTATGCTTTGTAACGCAATCCGGTTTGTCTCAACAAATAAAAAAGCTTGAAGAAGAACTGGGAATGCCTTTGTTTGTAAGGATTGGGAAGAAAGTTCAACTTACCGAAGCTGGTTCTGTTTTCCTGGTTCATGCCAAACAAATTATAGAAAATGTACAAAGCGGCAAACAGGCGATTGACGATTTGAACCAAATGATTGGTGGCGAATTGCGAATTGGCGTAACCTATATTTTCGGACTTTTAGTTTTGCCGGTTGTAAATTTGTTTGCTAAAACATATCCGCATTTAAAAATTGTTGTTGAATATGGCACAACGGAACCTTTGGAACAAAAACTATTAAACAACGAATTAGATTTGGTTTTGGTAATTTCTTCTAATGAAATTGAACTTCCTTTTCAAAAAGAGCCGTTGTTTAGGTCAAAATTGGTTTTGGCTGTTTCAAAAGCACATCCATTAGCCGTTTTAGATAAAATAACCTTTAAAAAAATAGAAGATCTCCCACTTATTTTACCCGTAAAAGGATTTAATTCGAGAGAGTTTTTGGATGAATTGTTTTTAAAAAATAATATGAAACCAAAAGTTTCGATAGAATTAAACGCAGTTCATGCTTTATTACGTTTGGTAGGCGATAGTGATTATTGGGCTACCATTGTGACAGAGAAAGCTTTACAAGGGTGGAATAATATAAAGGCAATTAACATTACGGGAGTTACAACGCAAAGGGATTCGTTTATGTTAACGATTGAAGGTGCGTATCAAAAGAAAGCCGTAAAACTGTTTATGGAAGAATTTAGAAAAAGCATGTAAGTAATCTTTGATTTTGTTTTTCTAACTCAGTTTTTTTTGTGTTCTTTGCAAACCAAAATAGAGAGGTGTCCGAGTGGTTTAAGGAGCTAGCCTGGAAAGCTAGTATATGGGTAACTGTATCGAGGGTTCGAATCCCTTCCTCTCTGCGAAAATGATTTTATAAAAAACCCTTGTGAATAACTCCACAAGGGTTTTGTTTTTTAGATAAGATTAAAATCTAAACCTTAATCTCAAACAAACTAAAAGAACCTTCTTTATAATGTTCCGGTAATTCGCTTGTCCATTCTATGGTACTTATGCCTTTGTACTCAAAACCACAACTCATATAGTATTTGTTTATTCTCTCGTTTCCGCTATGTGTGTCGAGTCTTATGTATGATTTGTTATTTTCTTTGGCATACGTTTTTGCCCATTCAACGATTTTTTTGACATACGATTGCCCTCTGAATTTTGGGTTTGTTGCAATTCTATGAAGATAAATAGCGGGATCTAAACTGGCTTCTTTCCAGATTATTAAATCATTAAAAGTAATAACAAATGTACAGGCAATTTCATTTCCTTCTTTGATTATGAAATGTCGATTTTCGGCTATTTCTTTTTCGATAAGTGCTCTTTCAAAACCTCTCCAGCTTTTATTGTTCACTGTTTTTTGATAAGACGTTGCTGCATTGTAGATATCAAAAACAGCATCGATATCTTCATTTTTAGTTTTAAAAAATTCCATTATTTGGGTGTATTCTGTAGATTTATGTATTCTGTAAAGATAAATCTTCGTGTATTTAAAGTTTTAAAAATTATTAGTTTTAACTTTTTTCATCAGCTTTTAACCAAACCACGTTTTGTTGAGATTCGTGATTTTGCCCAATAATATCCCGATATAATTCTGGTCTTCTTGCTTTTATGTAACGATTTCCTCCAGCCTGACTTAGCTTTTCGGGAGTAATTGTTGCTGTAGCAAAAGAGTCATCAAAAGTTCTGCATTCGGTCAAAATATCTCCAAATGGATCAATAATCATCGAACAGCCATTTTTTAATTGATCGTCGTCCATACCAATTGGGTTCGAGAATACGGCATAAATAGCATTATCGTAAGCTCTTGCAGGCAACCATTTTATTAACCAATCCCGACCTTTCATTCCATCAAATTCTAATCGTAAAGAAGTTGGATCAGCTTCACGGTTTTCCCAAAGTTGAGGTGTAACAAAACCAGCTCCTGGTCGGGTAGAAGGTGTACACATAGTTACGTGTGGCATAAAAATAATATCGGCACCTAAAAGTTTTGTTGCCCGAACATTTTCTATAATATTATTGTCGTAACAAATTAAAATGCCGCATTTCCAGCCCTTAATTTCAAAAATACAGTAATTATCTCCGGGGATGAGGTATGGATTTATAAACGGATGTAATTTTCTATATTTTGCGACTAATCCATTTTTGTCAACACAAACATAAGCTTTGAATAAATTATCGTTTTCATCTTTTTCAAAAAGACCTGCTAATATTATGATGTCATTATTTTTTGCAATCTCAGTGAGTTTTAGAATACTTTCCCCATTCGGAATAATTTCCGCCAAATTCAGCATTTGTTCTTTTGACAAGTGTCGAGCAAAGGTATATCCGGTGATTGAACATTCATGAAACGAAATTATATCGCAACCTTCATTGGCCGCTTTTTTTGAAAGTTGTTCGATTACAGATAAATTATAGTTTTTGTCGCCACTTTTATTCTCAAACTGAGCGGTTGCTATTTTTAGATTTTTCATAGATTATGCTATTTATTTAGGTCAAAAATAGCATTAGCAATATTTTATAAATTGTATAAAACCGACATTTTAAAATGTTGAAACAGGAAATGTTTTGATAAGATTGTTGGCTAGCTTTCTACTATTAAATAAATATTCCCGGGGTGATATTCCGGTATGTTTTCTAAAATCTTTTATTAAATGCGACTGATCTGAAAATCCGGCATCGTAACAAATTGCCGTCAGGTTTGTAGCGTCAGATCTATTTTTTAATAATTTTAGAAAATGATGTAGTCTTATAACGTTACCAAATTTCTTCGGATTTAGACCAATACTTTCTTTGAATTTTCTTTCAAGATGTCTTTCGGTATAGCCGGTGTGTTCAACTAGTTGTTTTACAGAGAAATCTCCTTTGTTTGTAAGGATAAAATGCAAGGAATTATTTATTATAGATTGATTCGAAACCAGCTTGTTATTAATTAAGTTTCTAAAAAAATGATTTAAAAGTTCAACACGTGTTTGATTATTTTGCTGGAATAATTTTTCCTGAAGAGCAGTAACTTTTTGGTCAAAAACTTCTTCAACAGGAATAATAGAATCCTGAAATTCAGTGGCAGGAATTCCTAGTAATTGGTAAATTCCATTAGGCTGGAAAACGACAATGATTAAGGATGTTTCATTTTCAGAATAAATATCTTTAAAACCATGAAGCTGTCCGTATAAAAAAGAAGTTGGTAAATATTTTTTTACTTCATCGTTACTGATTTCCGATATAAGTTTACTTTTTAAAGAAAATACCACACCCGTATTACCATCAGAAAATAGTCTAAGTTTTTGAATAGCAATTTCTTTATTGTCTAAAAACAGATAATGTTTGATATAAGGCGATAATTCTTTTGATGGTGAAACTTGCATGTTATAAAAATAGTTATTTCCCCCCTTAAAAAATTTAATTCTGCAAAGCCACTTTAATTTTTGGTAAAATACGTTCAACAAATAAAGTATAAGCTTCTTTTGACGGATGCAAACCATCTCCTGCGACTAAGGAAGGAATTTGAATTCCTTTTTGTGTAATGTCTGTGATAGAAACAAAAGTAACTTCGTTTGCTTTGCAATAATTTTCAGCGAAGGAATTATATTGTGCTATTTCAGTTGAAATTTTTGTAGTTCCTCCAAACATGGTTCCAAAAGGAGTAAAGGCATAATCAGGAATTGAGAGTACTACAACATTTTTTTTATCACCCTTTGCCAGAGCAATAGCTTTGTTCAATAATTCGGGAAATTCTTTTTCGTAAACCGAAAAATTTATGCCCTGATATTGATTGTTTACTCCAATTAAAAGTGTCACCAAATCGTAATTTGATTGTGGATTGTCATCATTTATTGCCGAAATCAAATTTGAAGTTGTCCAGCCTGTTTTGGCAATTATTTTTAACGAAAATTTAGTTTCCGGATATATTGCTTCTAAACTAGTGTTTAATTGTTGAGGATAATTACAAGTTTCACAAACACTTTGTCCGATAGTATAACTGTCGCCCAAAGCCAAATATTTTATAGAACTTGAAAGGGGAATTTTAGGAATTGAAATTATTGGAGAATCTGAAGTTTCAGAACTTATTTCGTCAGAACTACAGCTTAAAAGGAAAATAGAAAAAATAAAGGTAACTATTTGCTTGAATTGTGGCTTCATAATTTGTATAAATTAGATGGTTCATTCTAAACAAATAGTTACGTTAAATATATTGTTTTGGTTTTATACCATTTCTGTTTTTAGCAGAATTTGTTCTTCAATGGCATTCCAAAGTCCGATTCGTTTTTCCAGAGCTAAAATCGAAATTTCTTCAACATCTTTCCATTTTTGGGCATCATCTTCACATAAATCAGAAATCATTTGCATCGCCATTGGTCCGTGCTCATCGGCATCAAGTTCGATATGTCTTTCAAAATAATAAAGCAATTTGCTTAAATCTGTTTCAGGAAGATTTTTTTGAAAGTTTTTCAGGATTTCAGTAAACATACTAGGAATCAGGTCTTCTCTTCCAAAAGTAAAAGCAGCTGCAATTTCGTGTGGTTTACCTTGCTCGATAACTCTAAATGTAAAATCTAAAAATGCTTTTACATCAGGATGTAAAGAACTTTGTTTTATAGCGACAAAAATATTGTGCAATGAGTTTACTTCAGATAGAAATGTGTTGATTCCGTTTGTATCGGCGCCGCAATCTTCCATGGCTTCAAGATACATTTCATAATGACTTTGTCTTCTTCCGTCAATAGTCAAATCTGTTTCTTCTGCCAGGACAATTTCGTTGATTAAATATCTGGTTTCAGGATTTTTTGTTGCAAACCAAGGTGTAGTAGTACACGTAAGTTTAGCTTGTAAAGCTTTCAATAATGACATAAAATCCCAAACTGCAAAAACGTGACTTTCTAAGAAGCTGTGCAAGTCATCAATGCTTTGAATTTTATTATATAAGGAATGTCTTAATAATTGATTTTTTTGTGGTTGAATGCTATTGTTTATAGTTTCAATATTCATTTGTAGAATTTTTTGCAAAGATAAAAAGCTTCTCGGTAAGAAGAAGCTTTTCGTATTGTTTTTGCAAATATTTTAATAGTTGTTTATTATTTAAATGCTGGAATTCCAGTTACATCCATTCCGGTTATCAATAAATGGATATCGTGGGTTCCTTCGTAAGTAATCACACTTTCAAGGTTCATCATATGACGCATAATCGAATATTCGCCTGTTATTCCCATTCCGCCCAGCATTTGTCTGGCTTCTCTGGCAATATGAATTGCCATGTCTACATTATTACGTTTCGCCATCGAAATTTGAGATGTTGTTGCTTTTCCTTCGTTTCTTAAAACGCCTAAACGCCAGGTTAGTAATTGTGCTTTTGTGATTTCGGTAATCATTTCGGCTAATTTTTTTTGTTGCAATTGTGTTCCTCCAATTGGTTTTCCAAACTGAATTCTCTCTTTTGCATAGCGTAAAGCTGTATCGTAACAATCCATTGCAGCACCAATTGCTCCCCAGGCGATTCCATATCTGGCAGAATCTAAACAGCCAAGCGGAGCTCCCAATCCGGATTTATTTGGTAAAAGATTTTCTTTAGGAACTTTTACATTATCAAAAATCAATTCACCGGTTGATGATGCACGAAGCGACCATTTGTTATGTGTTTCAGGAGTTGTAAAACCTTCCATTCCACGTTCTACAATTAAACCGTGAATTCTTCCTTCTTCGTTTTTTGCCCAAACAACGGCAATATCTGCAAATGGAGCATTCGAAATCCACATTTTGGCACCATTTAAAAGATAATGATCTCCCATATCTTTAAAGTTGGTAATCATACTTCCGGGATCAGAACCGTGATCTGGTTCTGTCAAACCAAAACAGCCCATGAACTCTCCAGTAGCTAGTTTAGGTAAATATTTCATTCGTTGTTCTTCGTTTCCATATTTCCAGATAGGATACATAACTAAGGAAGATTGCACCGATGAAGTAGATCTTACACCAGAATCGCCACGCTCGATTTCCTGCATGATTAAACCATAAGAAATTTGATCTAAACCAGCACCGCCATATTCTACCGGAATATAAGGGCCAAAACCACCTATTTCTCCAAGTCCCTTAATGATTTGTTTTGGAAATTCTGCTTTTTGAGCATATTCTTCTATAATAGGAGAAACTTCTCTTTTAACCCAGGCACGAGCAGATTCGCGAACTAATTTATGTTCGTCTGTTAATAAATCGTCAAGGTTGTAGTAATCTGGAGCTTGAAATAAGTCTGGTTTCATTTTTTGGTAGTTTTACTAAAACAAATTTACGCAATAAAAATATAACAAAACAAAAACATTTTGTTATATTTTTTTATTCATAAAATAAAATTATTAGGAAATTGGCAATTTAAATGTAGCTTATTGAAAATATATGCACTATTTTTGAATTCCAAAAACATAATAAATGAGGCTGATCATCTCTTTTTTACTTTTTCTTGTTCTCAATACTTCTTTTGCCCAACAAAAGAAGGAATTAACAGAACAGGAATATTTGCTCTTGCAGGATAAAATTCGGCTCAATACAAACAGAAACGTAGACAGCTCTTTTATATATGCATATAGAATGGAAAAGTCTAATAATAATAAGCATTTGGCTTTTGCTAATGCTTCACTTTCTTATTTATTTCAACTCAAAGATAATACAGTAAAATCTAAAGAAAGATATCTTTTGGCATTTAAATATTTGGATAAAATGCCTGAATCCAGAGACAAAACGCGTCTTAAATCTTATTTATATAATTACGGGGGATTAACAGAGTACAGGAGAGGTAACTATAGCAGAGCACTTGAAAATTATCAGCAAGGAATGAAACTCTCCATGGAGCTGGATGATATTATTCAGATTGTAAAGTTTAAAGGTAATATTGCTTTTGTTAATGAAGCTGTTGGTAATTACCAGTTGGCGATTAAAAATTTACGACAACTTGATATTGTAGTCGATCAAAATGAAAATCTTTATTCAAAAGAACAATTCAATACTATAAAAAGTAATAATAATATTACTTTAGGAGGTTCGTACGAAAGCAGTTATATGAAAAATCAAAACAAAAAATATTTGTTAGATTCTGCTGCTTATTTTTACAAAAAAACAATTTCATACTCAAAGAATATTCCACTTAATAAAATAGCTGCTAAAGCAAGTTTGGGTAATGTTTACAATTTGAAAGGAGATTTTAAAAATGCTGAAAAAACCTATTACGACATTATATTCATTGCCAAACAAAACAATATTAGTAGAGGAATAACATTTGCCAATTATAATCTTGGCAATTTATATTACGAAACAAAAAAGTATGATAAAGCACTCGTTTTTTTAAATCGGGTGGATTCCATTGCTCAGGCCGACAATATTAAAGACGAAAATTTTTTAAAGGCAAATTACTATTTAGCTAAAATTTATAATATAAAGAAAGAACCTGAATTAGCTTATAAATATTCTAAAATTTATCTTGACAACTACGAAAAATCAGAAGCAAAGTTAAATAATGAGGCTTTAGAAGTTAATTACAAACTTGGCACTGTAGATTTGAGCGATGAAATGGTTGGTATTCAGGAAAAGTTTGAAAATGAAGTACTATTAAACAAAGCATTAAGAGTATTTTACGTTTTATTGGTAATAGGAATTGTGTTTTTATTGATAAAAAACATAAGGGATAAAAACAAAGCGCATAAGAAAATGAATGCTTTAATTGAAGAATTTAAAGCCAATTTAGAAAAGAAAGAAAATCAAATAATTGCTCAAAATGAAGTGTATGAGCCTGAAATAGAAGATGTTCTCTTTAAAAAAGAAAATGTCAATTTGAGTATTGACGAAGCCAAAGAAAACAAAATAGTCGAAAAATTGTTGGCACTTGAGAATAAATTGGAGTATTTAAATCCCGATTTTACTTTATCGTATGTTGCTAAAAAAATTAAAACCAATACTACTTATTTATCCTATGTTGTAAATAAACGATTTGGTAAATCTTTTGGAGAATACTCAAATGAACTTAAAATTAATTACGTAATCAATGAAATGATTACAAATCACATGTATCGTAAATACTCTACTCAGGCTATTGCAGAAAGTGTAGGTTTTAAAAACGCAGTGTCTTTTGCCAAATCATTTCGCAAAAGAACTGGAGTATCTCCAGCTCAGTTTGCGAATAATATTTAATTTTTTTCAATTAAGGATTTCCATCCAAACCTTTTATTTTTGTTGGATCTACGTCCTCACCGTCGCCGCCTCGAACTGCTTTTTGTTGATTTTTAGATATTTTTTCAGTTCTAAAATCTTCGAATTTTGATTTTTTATTTGTCATGATTTATTATGTTATTAGGGTTGTTTTGTATGTTTTTAGGTATTTTTTTTTGTAAGTATTATGGATTTCCACCATTACCAATAGTTCCACCTTTTGTTGGATCAACAATAGCTGGTTCATCTCCTCCTTGAACGGTTTTTTGCTGTTTTTTTGTCAATTTCTCTACTGCAAAATCTTCTAATTTTAATGTCGTACGTGTCATGTTTTTACGTGTTATGGTTATTGATATTTCAAAACTAGGCAAAAAGCAAAACCCTTAATCGAAAATGGACTTTTGGAGAATTTTATGAACATAAATTTAGTATAATTATTTGATATACAATGCTTTGGTAGATTTATTCTGACTGATATAATTTATAAATTGTATGTAGTATAATTAATAAAATGTGTGCCTTCGGTGATTTTTTTCCAATAAAAACAACAATATTTGCATTGTCATTACGATTTAAAAGGCACAAAACGATGTTAAAATTAGTACAGAAATTTCTTCAAATTAATAAGTATTCGGAGGTGAAAAATGAGTTCAAAGATTTGTTTCTTTCTCATCCAAACTATCCAAGCTTATTTGCGATAACAGACTCGTTAGATTTGTTGTCTGTGGAGAATGCTGCTGTAAGAGTTTCGAAAGAACAAATCGAAAATTTACCATCTAATTTTTTGGCTTATTTTAAAGATGAACTGACTTTGGTTGAAAGAACAAAAGAATTTGTTCGAATTGATACAAATAAAAAAACAGGTCAAAAAATATCATACGATAATTTCCTTTTGGACTGGAATGGTGTAATCGTTGCAATTGAACCTAATAATGTTGTAGCAAGAGATAACTTTAGAAGTGAATATAAAGATGTAAAATACTTTATGCCTTTATTGATTTTATTTGGATTTTCATTTTTCTACAATACTTATAGTGTATTTAGTCTTGTATTTTTGATCACTTCACTTTTAGGATTGATCGTTAGTGTTTTTATTGTTCAGGAAAAATTAGGTTTTAAAACCAATATTATTTCAAAGTTTTGCAATTTAACCACTAATACATCTTGCAGTTCAGTTATTAATTTTGATAGCAATACTAATAAATGGATTAATTTTTCAGATTTACCTTTGATTTTCTTTGGTTCATCTTTCCTTGCTATTTTGTTGAGACCTTTAGATTCGACAATTTTTATAGGTTTTTTAAGTTTATTGGCGATACCTATTATTGTAACCTCAATTTGGATACAAAAATTTGAAATTCAAAAATGGTGTGTAATGTGTTTGGTTGTTTCATTTCTGATTTTTTCGCAAAGTATTATTTGGTTTTCCTCAGATTGGTTTACACTAAGTTTTAGTTTGACTAGTATATTTCCGTTTTTATTTGCATTGGTTCTTTTAACATCAGCCTGGTTATTAATAAAACCTGTTGTAAGGAATGTATTGAATAGCGATAACAATGTAAAAGAGCTTAAAAAATTTAAAAGAAATTATTCATTATTGAATTTCTTATCTAAAAAAATACCTAATGTAAATGGATTAGAAGACTTAAGAGGTTTGAATTTTGGAAACAGAAATGCCGGAGTTAAACTTTCGATAGTTTTAAGCCCTAGTTGTGGACATTGTCATAAAACATTTCAGGAGGCATTTGATTTGGTTTTGAAATTTCCGGACAGAATATTTTTAAATATATTATTTAATGTTAATCCCGAAAATGCTGAGAATCCATATAAAATTGTTGTCGAAAGGCTTTTAACAATAAATAGAGCAACTCCCGGCAAAATTGTGGAAGCAATTTCAGATTGGCATATAAAAAAAATGGAGCTTAAAAAATGGTTGAAAAAATGGCATACCGAACCAGTTAGTATGATGATCAATCAGGAAATACAAAAACAATATGAATGGTGTTCAAAAAACAATTTTAATTATACGCCAGTTAAAATTGTAAATGAAAAAATATATCCAGAACAATACGAATTGAGTGAACTAAAATATTTCTTAAACGATTTTGTTGAAGAAGTAGAAGTTTTAGAAAAAATAGCTTAGCCCCTAACAATATCCATTGGTATGGATAGACAGAGCTTCAAATGTCTTAAAACTGATTGAAGATATTTATCCAAACAAAAAACTATTGTTATGCTAAAAAAGATTTTAAAACTAGAAGGAGCTTATGAGCTTACAAAAATGGAGCAAAAAAGTATTAATGGTGGAATAACAAAAGAATGTGCTGATGCAATTTTTGCTGGAATTTGTGTTCGAAAAGGCAATACTGCCTGCCCCGCAGATTTTCCTAATGCTACTAGCGGAGGATGTTGCTGTGGAGGTATAGATTAAAGAATCATTTGAGGTTAAACAAAAAACAAGTAACAATAAAAACCTAAATATCATGCTAAAAAACATTTTAAACCTTAAAGGAGCTAAAGAATTAAGTGCTAATGAGCAAAAATCAATTACTGGTGGTAATGCACCTGTTTGCGAAGAAGGTTTTGTAGCAAAAAGATGTACAGAGTTTGGAACGGTGCCTTCTTTTTGGCTTTGTGTACCAATTGGTACTACTGCTTGTTAAAATAATAAAAAAATTTAACGAATCTAATAACCTTTAATCATGAAGAAAAGACTTTTAAGCTTAGTTGGCGTTCAGGAATTAACTACTGGAGAAAAAAAATCGATTAAAGGAGGTTCAGAGCCTAATAACAACTTACAATGTGATGCATGGAATTCTGTAGGTTTAAAGACTTATGTTGAATGTCGAGCTTATTTTCCTCTTGAGATAAATTGGACAGGCGGAGTTTGTAATGTTTTTGGACCACCATGTGGATCGTAATTAATGATAATAATATAAACTATAGTGTTATGTTAAAAAATATTATAAATCTGGAAGGAGTTCAAAGGTTAAGTACAATAGAGCAAAAGAACATTTTTGGAGGATTACCTGTTCAGCCAGCTAATTGTGCCTGCTTTTGTTACATTGGAAATAAAAATGTTAATGCATATTGCTATTCATTATGTCCAAATGGATCAGTCCCTGGGATAACAGAAGGCAGCACCGGAAATTGTGGTTACCCTTTTCCTTTGCCACCAGCGCCTCCGGGAATAGAATAATTTAAAATAAAATCATGTTAAAGAAAATTTTAAACTTGGAAAGTGCTCAAAAAATAACCAAAATGGAGCAAAAATCAATGAAGGGAGGAATTCCGGAATGCTGGGTTTATGCAATTGAAGCAGGATGTTTACTAATGTCGGTTGGCGAAAATTGTCCTTTGGATATGGAGTCAGGTATTTGCGAATCAAACAGACTTTGTTGCTAGTTTTATTAAACAATACAATAAACAAGTAATAACGATAAAGCCTTATTAGAATTTAGTCATGTTTTTTTTAATTTGTAGGCGCTCGATCGTGGAACATTGAGCAAATATCCCCACATTGATGATTGGTGTCGGGATTCTCAGGAAAGGTGGCCACTGAGTTGGTTTTAATTGGTTAGGGCTAACCAGTGCCATATCCTAGAGAAAATTGTATTACTTAAATTTTACACTTTTTTAGATAAAGAACAGAGAGGATTATTTCTCTCTGTTTTTTTTTGAGATAAATTAATCTGTAGAATAAAAAAACAGACAGAAACTTCAACTGTCTTAAAAGGATTGAAGTACTAATCAAAATCAAAAAAACCTAATTATGAAAAACCTAAAAGATTTAAAAGGTGTTGAAGTTTTAAGTAAAAATGAACAAAAAAGTATAACAGGAGGAGGTGGTCCCATAGCTTGTTATTGTCCTGATGGTACTTTTGCAGGGATAGCTACAGAAGGTGAAGGTTGTGGAGGTGTTATTGACCACAATTGCCCATTAGAATCATAAATATTTAAAAGAATAAATATTTTAAGTGTAAGAATAAAAACTTTGTTATTTAGTTAACAAGGTTTTTTTGTTTTTTA
Source organism: Flavobacterium sp. MEB061 (assembly GCF_000834715.1). Lineage (NCBI taxonomy): Bacteria > Pseudomonadati > Bacteroidota > Flavobacteriia > Flavobacteriales > Flavobacteriaceae > Flavobacterium > Flavobacterium sp. MEB061. Next base: position 87,787 of record NZ_JXQR01000007.1, read on the forward strand.
TTCATATAATATTCTGATATATAAACAATTATATTTTTTTTGAAATTAGTAAATTTGATTAAAATTGAAATTGTGATTTAATACATTTCAGATCATTATTTTTCTTTTTTTAAGAATTTTTGTATAATATTGCTTTAAATAAACCAAATTTATAATTGAAAAAATTCACCAATTACAAACAAGCAGATTATAAAGATTGTGGCCCTACATGTCTAAAAATAATAGCAAAGCATTACGGCAAAACAATCCATATTCAGGAGTTACGCGATAGTAGCGAAACAACTCGTGAAGGAAGTAATTTGCTTTTTCTGAGCGATGCTGCCGAGAAAATTGGTTTTAGAACTTTGGGAGTAAAACTAAATGTAAAAAGGCTGGAAGAAGCTCCATTGCCTTGTGTTTTGCATTGGAATAAAAACCATTATGTGGTTCTTTATAAAATTAAAAAAGGGAAATATTATGTTTCTGATCCGGGTTTTGGATTGATAGAATATAATGAAAAAGACTTCCTTAAATTTTGGATAGGAAATAATGCAGATGAATCAACTCAGGAAGGAATCGCATTACTGGTGGAAGCAACTCCGAAATTTTTTCAATCAGAATTTGATAAAGAAGAAAATAAAGGGCTAGGATTTGGATTATTGGCACAATATGTTTTGCGCTACAAATCATTTTTGGTCCAATTAAGTATCGGTTTATTGGCCAGCAGTTTATTACAGCTTATTTTTCCGTTTTTAACCCAAAGTATTGTTGATATTGGGATACAAAACCAGAATATTCATTTTATTTATTTGATCCTTTTTGCGCAGTTATTTCTTTTTGCCGGAAGAACAGGTTTAGAACTCATTAGAAGCTGGATTTTACTCCATCTTTCTACCCGAATAAACATTTCATTAATATCGGATTTTTTCATTAAACTGATGAATCTTCCAATCTCATTTTTCGATGTACGTATGACGGGCGATATCATGCAGCGTATCAATGATCATCGACGAATTGAACGAATTCTGACGACATCATCCTTAAATGTATTATTCTCTGTAATTAATATGTTTGTAATGGGAGGTGTTTTGGCTTACTTTAATCTCCAGATTTTCTTTGTGTTTTTTGCCGGAAGTATTCTTTATTTTGGATGGATTACTTTATTCTTAAAAAGAAGAGAAGTGCTGGATTATAAACGTTTTGCCGAAGTTTCTCAAGAGCAAAGCAAAGTAATGGAACTTATTAACGGAATGCAGGAAATTAAGCTGCACAATGCCGAAAAACAAAAACGTTGGGGGTGGGAGTATGTACAGGCAAGACTTTTCAGGGTTTCGATTAAAGGATTGGTTTTAGAACAAACACAAACCATTGGATCTTCTGTGATCAATGAATTGAAAAATATTTTCATCATTTTTTTATCTGCAAAATTAGTTATAGATGGTTCAATTACCCTTGGGATGATGCTGGCCATCAGCTCGATTGTTGGAAGTTTAAACGGGCCAATTACGCAGCTTATTGAATTTGTCAGAGAACTTCAGGATGCCAAAATATCACTAGCGAGATTATCTGAAATCCATGAAAAGGAAGATGAAATCCAGCAAGAAACAAATCAAACAAGTGATGTTCCTTATGATGCTGATATTGATATAAAAAACCTTTCGTTCCGATATTTAGGATCTGATATTCCGGTATTGGAGAATTTAAGTTTGGTAATCCCGGCCAATAAAGTCACCGCAATAGTTGGCGTTAGCGGAAGCGGAAAAACAACACTCATGAAATTATTACTCAAATTTTATGAGCCTAATACGGGGGAAGTCAATATTGGAAACACACAATTAAAAAATATTTCTCAAAAGGCATGGCGATCTAATATTGGAGCCGTAATGCAGGAAGGCTTTATTTTTAGTGATACCATAGCCAATAATATTGCTATTGGAGTAGATAAAGTCGATAAAGAAAGATTGGTTTATGCTGCAGACGTAGCCAATATAAAAGAATATGTAAGCGGTTTACCACTGGGTTATAATACAAAAATTGGTTCTGAAGGTTTAGGTATGAGCACCGGGCAAAAACAGCGATTACTGATTGCCAGAGCCGTTTATAAAAACCCTGAAATCTTGTTTTTTGATGAAGCAACTTCGGCTTTGGATGCCAATAATGAAAGAGAAATTATGCAAAAACTTGATATCTTTTTTAAAGATAAAACCGTAGTTGTTATTGCGCACCGATTAAGTACGGTTATGAACGCAGATCAAATTGTGGTTTTAGACAAAGGAAAAATCATTGAAATTGGTTCACATTCGGCTTTAGTAGAACAAAAAGGAAATTATTTTGAGTTGGTTAGAAATCAATTGCAATTAGGAAATTAATCATGGCAGAAGATACATTTGAATTAAGAAGTGAAGAAGTTCAGGACATTCTCACCAAAGTACCACATTGGATGATACGTTGGGGAACAGTTTTGATATTCGTGATACTTTTCATGTTGTTTTTTGTGTCCTGGTTTATTAAATATCCGGATGTTGTAAATACCGAAATTGTAATTACAACCAATATTCCACCAGAAAAAATAGTCTCAAAAACTTCGGGGCGAATTGAAGCGATTTTGGTTAAAGATAAATCGATAGTAGAAAAAAATACAACACTTGCCATTATCGAAAATACAGCCAATTATAAAAATGTGTTTTTATTGAAAAAAATAGTTGATGAATATAATATCAACGATTCAAAAAAAGAATTTCCATTTGCTTTACTAAAAAACACACAGTTAGGAGAAATTGAAAGCGCTTATGCTGTTTTTCAAAAAGATTATCAGGCGCAGCAATTAAATAAAAATTTACATCCATATGAAGTAGAGAACAGAGCGCAGATTTCTGAAAAAATTCAGATAAAAGAAAGATTGGATATTCTGCAGCAGCAAAAAATATTAAATGAAAGCGAGTTGCAGCTTCAAAAAAATGAAATTGCACGTTTTGAAACTTTATTCAATAAAGGAATTATTTCGGCACAGGAAATGGAGGCCAAAAAATTAGGTTATCTGCAGGCTCAAAAGAGTTATAAGAGCCTTTTAACGTCTATTTCTCAATTAAGATCTGCTTTGATCGATAATACAAAATCGAGCCAGAGTTCTCATATAAACAGCACTAAAGAAGAAGTTAATCTGGAACGCGGTATGGCGCAGTCTTTCTATCAGCTCAAAAAAGTAATAAAAGACTGGGAACTTAATTATACCTTGAAATCATCGGTTAGCGGTGTTGTTACTTTTTTGCAGGTTTGGACAGAAAATCAAACTATAAATACAGGCGATAATGTGTTTTCGATAATTCCCGACGCTAAAAATGGTTTTGTCGGAAAAGTAAAAGCTCCGGCTCTGAATTCAGGAAAAATAAAAGTAGGGCAGAAAGTAAATATCCGTCTGGCAAATTTTCCAGATAGGGAATTTGGTGTATTGTATGGCAAAATTCAGAATATTTCGCTGGTTCCGGATAAAGACGGAAATTTATTATTGGATGTTGCCCTTCCAAACGGTTTAAAAACCTCTTATAAGAAACAAATTGTGTTTCAACAGGAAATGAAAGGAAGCGCAGAAATTGTAACCGAAGATTTACGATTACTCGAAAGAATACTGTATCAGTTTAAAAGTATTTTCGAGCAGGTGTAGAATTATTTCCCCAAACTATTGACTAACCAAACCAATTTTTCATATGAAAAAGATTCTATTGATTGTTTTTTTTCTATTATGCCAATATTCCTTTTCAAAGCCTGTCAGCGAAACTCAAAAATTAGCTACAACTGCAAAAATTTGGGGATTTCTAAAATATTATCATCCAAATGTTGCTGATGGAAGCAAAAATTGGGATGATCAATTGTTTCAGATTTTGCCCAAAGTAGAAGAAGCAAACTCTGCAGAAGCATTTTCTTTAGTGATAGAGAATTGGATTGCTTCATTAGGGGAAGTGAAAATATATGAAGTAATAAATTCAAAAAGAGAGTATTTTGACAAAAACTTTGATTTGTCGTGGATAAACAAAAATGATTTGTTTTCTAAATCACTTTCTAAAAAATTAAAATTTATAGAAGAAAACAGAATTCAAGGTAAACAGTATTATGTAGATTTTGTTCATAATGGCGGAATGCCTTTACAGTTTAATAATGAAGTAAAATATACTGATTTTAAATGGACTGATAAAAATTTACGTCTTTTAGCACTATTTAGATATTGGAATTATATAGAATATTTTTTTCCTTACAAATATCAAATGGATGAAAATTGGGATAAAGTATTGGTTGAAATGCTGCCCAGATTTTTTGCTCCTGAATCTGAAAAAGATTTTGTCTTAGCGATGCGTGAAATTTCTATAAAGCTGAATGACACTCATGCTTCAACACAAATGCCTCAATTATTTGAATATTTTGGAGATAAATTTATTCCCGCAGATGTTAAAATTATTGATGATAAAGCAATTGTTGTTGATCTGAAAAATGACTCATTGGCAAAAATCAGTGATATAAGAATTGGTGATGTAATTACAAAAGTTGAAGGAAAAACAATTGCTGAAATTCTAAAAGAAAATTGGAAATATATTGAAGGATCAAATAATCCTTCAATATTGAAAAACGCTTACTGGGCCATTTTTAATGGAAAATCACCTTCTTTCGAAATTGAATTTGTTAGAGATGGAAAAACACAGGTAAAAGCTGTAAATCGTTATAAATACCAGGATTTAAAAATTCAGTTTCTACAAAAAGAAAAGTGGAAAATTTTGGAAGGTAATATTGGATATGTTGATTTTGATGCTCTTGATGCAGAAGATGTTCCAAATTTAATAGTAGAACTTAAGAATACAAATGCAGTTATTTTTGATGATAGAACAAGTCCCCATGATGTCATGTTTGCAATTTCAGACTGGCTAAATCCTCAACAAAAAAAGTTCGCCAGATTTCTTGATCCCGATGTTAGCTATCCGGGACGATACTTTTGGAGAAATGAAGGGGAGGCATGCGGAAAAAATAATCCGGATTATTATAAAGGGAAAGTTATTGTTTTAATAGATGAAAAAGCCGTTAGCCATGCTGAATTCACGGCTATGAGTTTAAAAACAGCTCCGAATGTAACTTTAATAGGAAGCCAGACCGGTGGTGCCGATGGTGCAAATTATAGATTTCCTATCATTAAAGGATTTTCTACATCGTTTACTTGTTACGGCGTTTTTTACCCAAATAAAAAAGAAACACAAAGAATTGGGATTGTTCCGGATATTGAAGTAAAACCTACTATTTTAGGAATTCAACAAGGAAAAGATGAGATTTTGGAGAGAGCAATGTTTTTCGCGAAAAGTGGTAAATAATAAGACATGTTTAATCTTTTTCAAAGTTCAAAACTTTGAAAAAATTGCTTACATCTTCAAATAAAAATCCTTAGTAAGTTCAATATATTCAGGAGTATAAACATGCCTGTTGATTTCGATAATTAATTCATCGATTTCAATTTCTGAAGTTTCATTTCGGCTAAAAGCTAATAAACTACGTTTGATTTCAGAAGTTGGAGTTCCTTTTACACGGGTAATTTTAACAGGATATAATTCAGATTCTTTGGCTAAAGCAATAAAGTTTTTTTCTTCTTTGAATGGAATGATTAAAGCAAAAATTCCATTTTCAGAAAGTAATAAATCAGCAGCTTCAATTAGTTCCTCAAAAGGCATTGCGTCCTGAAAACGTGCCAAATCTCGTTGCTCATTTTCTGTTTTGTAATCTTCGGCATAAAAAGGAGGATTTGAAACAATCAAATCATATTCGTCTTCCGGTTCTTCGATAAATTCGTCCAAACCTGCATGAAAACAAAATAAACGATCTCCCCAAGGCGAGTTTTCAAAATTATCAACGGCTTGTTCGTAAGCTTCTTCATCAATTTCAAGAGCATCAATTTGTTCAGCAGAAGTGCGCTGAGCAAGCATTAAAGCAATTATCCCGGTTCCTGCACCAATATCTAAAACACTAAATGGATTGTGATGAATTGGAGTCCAAGAACCTAGTAAAACGCCATCTGTTCCGACTTTCATAGCGGTTTTGTCTTGTTCGATAGAAAATTGCTTGAATGAAAACATAATATTAAATTCCAATTTTTTAAATTCCAAATTCCAACTCTGAAAAGGCAAAATTCCAAAAAAAGAAATTCCAAATTCCAATTGCAAAAGGAGTAAAACTATGTGTTTTTGAATTGCAAAAGTAAGATTAAAATCTCAATAATTATTTTGAAGTTTTAGTGATTATTACAGATAAAATTTTTCGTAATTCTTCTACTTCAAATAATAAGGAATCTGAAAGTGTTTTTTGGTCTGGATTTAATTCATGAAGTAATCGTAGCCAAAATTTGGATTCTTTGGCTTCTTTTCGGGATATTTTAAGTCTAAATATTAAATCTTTGTCTCCGAGCTTTTCGTTCGCTTCAATATAGTTCGCCCCAACAGAGCCTGAAGATCTTATTAATTGTTTTCCATCTTCAATATTTGATGTTGTTTTAGATAAAGTTCTAATGTATGCTCGACACTCTTTTGCAAATAAAAAAGTTCTTTCCTCTAAATCGTAAGGTTTAGTCATAGTATAAATTCCAATATATAGAGTTCAAAGATAGTTTGAATACTTTATATTTTGAAAGTTTTTTCTTTCATTTTAATTGAAAATAAAATTTTCCTTTCAAGGTTGGAATTTGGAATTTAAAAAATTGGAATTTCTTATTAAAGGTACATTTCAACAAGACCTTCAGGTAAATTCATAATAACCTTTTTATTCTCGCGATCAATTTTTACAAGAAAATGATCAATCATCGGAATTAGCATTTCTACTTCTCCATTTAAAACTTCAAAAAGAGGTTGGGCTGTAGTATCGTTTACGGCAGCAATTTTTCCAAAAACGCCTAAACGCTGGTCTTCAATTTCGAAACCAATAACTTCGTGGAAATAAAATTTGTTGCCGGAAAGTTTTGGCAACATACTTAAAGGAAGATAAATAGCATTTCCCATAATGGCATCTGCATCTTCTTCTGTATTCATGTCTTCAAAACGAATTCTTAGAAAGTCGTTTTTATGCAATGAACTTTTTTCAATAAAAAAAGGAACCAGATGTTTATTGCATTCAATAAACACTGATTCCAGATTTTCGTATAACTCAGGTTCGTCCGTATCTAAATAAGCCAGAACTTCACCTTTGAAACTAAATTTTTTAGCGATTTTACCTAAATAAAAACATTCTTCTTTACGCATTCTCGCTAGCTAAAATTATGCTTCAGTTGTTTCGTTATTTTCTTCAGCAGCAGGAGCTTCTTCAGTTGTAGCTTCTGCTTCAACTTCAGCAACTTCTTCTTCAACTGCAGGAGTTTCAGCAGCGATAGCATCAGCTTCAGCCTGAGCTGCAGCAGCTAAACGTTTAGCATTAACTTCTTGCTCTGCTTTAAAAGCTTTAGCTTTAGCATCAGCTTGCGCTTTTGTTAAACCGTCTTTTTTAGCATCAACTTTTCCAGCTTTAGCATCTAACCAAGCAGATAATTTAGCATCAGCTTGCTCTTGAGTTAAAGCACCTTTACGAATACCTCCATCAAGGTGGTGTTTCAATAAAGCACCTTTGTAAGAAAGAATTGCTCTTGCAGTATCAGTTGGTTGTGCACCATTGTGTAACCATTTAACTGCACTATCAAGGTTTAAGTCGATAGTTGCCGGGTTAGTGTTTGGATTGTAAGTACCGATTTTCTCTAAGTATTTACCATCTCTTTTTGAGCGTGCATCTGCAGCTACAACCCAGTAAAAAGGTTTTCCTTTTTTACCGTGTCTTTGTAATCTAATTTTTACTGACATAATCGTATGATTAAATTTTGAGGTACTCGACCTCTGTTAATTAAGGGCGCAAAGATATAATTTTTTTCTGAATTGTGCGTTCGAAAGAGTATTAAATATGTTAAAGTAAATTTCCTTAATTTTTTGTTGTATTTAATGAGGTTTTTAAAATATTTATATCCAATGCAATATTTTTGTCTTATAAATTCATTTCTATGAAAAAGTACCTTTATTTGTTTTCATTAATTTTTATGATCACCTCTTGTACCGAAGATGTGAAATTCAATAATCCGGCATTTCAAACCTTAAAAGATAATGTTTTTTGGAGAGCCCAAGACTATAAAGCATATACAACAACGACAGGTAATTTAATTATAGAAGGATATTTAGGATTTGAAAAAGTAACATTGCAAACTAATTCTCTATCACCGCAAACCTATACTCTTGGCAAAAATGATATTTCCAAAGCATCTTATTCTAATACTCTTTCAACACAAACAGAAGAGTTTACCACAGGTACTAATATAGGAAATGGCCAGATTGTGATTACTGAGTATAATACTGAAAATAACACTATTTCAGGAACATTTAAATTTACCGCAGTAAATACTAATGCCGAAAACACTGAAAAAACACAGATCAATTTTTCTGAAGGGGTTTTTTATAAAGTGCCTGTTTCTGTTAGTTCCTAATTTTAATGCTAATTAACATTTTAATAATCAGTAGCCATTTTTATTGAATTCTGCTTTTTAAAATCAAAATAAAAACATAAATAAACTAATATATAGTAGATTAGAGAAAAATAAGACTACATTTGCTACATTATTATAAATAAGTACATATGAACATTTTTGTTGGAAGTCTTCCATTCAGTATTGAGGAAGCAGATTTAAGAGAGTCTTTCGAGGCTTACGGAGCAGTAGATTCAGTTAAGATCATTACTGATAAATTTACAGGAAGAAGCAAAGGTTTTGGTTTTGTTGAGATGCCAAACGATGCTGAAGCTCAAAAAGCAATTGATGAATTGAACGGAGCTACTGTTCAAGGTCGTGCAATTGTGGTTAATAAATCTGAACCGAAACCTGAAGGTGAAAGAAGAAGCTTCAACAATAACAGTCGTGGTGGAGATTCACGCGGAGGTTATGGTGGAGGAAACAGCCGTGGTGGAAATGACCGTGGTGGTAACAGAGGAGGATATTAATATTTTTTTCTAAATATATAAAAGGGATCAACGAAAGTTGATCCCTTTTTTTTATGCGGTGAAATTTGTTTCAAGTTTATTTTGTTTCACGTTCCAATAACCTGAAACTTGAAACAAAATAAAACCTGAAACAAATAATCTATAGATTTTCTACAAGCCAATCTCCAACTTCGCTGGTTTTGTAAGCTTTTGATCCTTTTGGTGCTAAATCTTCTGTAACAATTCCTTGTTCTAGTGATTTATTTACAACTGCTCTTATCGCTTCGGCTTCGTCTTTTAAACCAAAAGCATCTTCGAACATCATTGCTGCAGATAAAATAGTTGCCAACGGATTTGCAATATTTAATCCTGTTGCTTGTGGATAAGATCCGTGGATTGGTTCGTATAATGAAGTGTGTTCTCCAACAGACGCAGAAGGCATTAATCCCATTGAACCCGAAATCACAGAAGCTTCGTCAGTTAAAATATCTCCAAATAAATTTTCAGTAATCAATACATCATAAGAGTTTGGCCATTGAACCAAACGCATTGCAACAGCGTCAACAAATTCATATGAAACCGTAACTTCAGGATAGTCTTTTTCCATTGCCTGAACTGTTTCTCTCCATAAACGTGAAGTTTCCAAAACGTTTGCTTTATCAACGCAACACAATTTTTTGCTTCTTGTCATGGCTAATTCAAAACCTTTTTTAGCCAAGCGCTGCACTTCGGCTCTTGTGTAAACACAATTGTCAAAAGCAGTTTCTCCGCCGTCTCTTCTTCCTTTTTCTCCAAAGTAAATTCCGCCTGTTAATTCTCTTAAGAAAACTAGATCAGTTCCTTCAATTCTTTCTCTTTTTAAAGGAGAATTATCAATTAAAGAAGGAAAAGTAAAAGTTGGACGAACGTTTGCAAACAATCCTAATTTTTTACGCATTAACAATAATCCCTGCTCCGGACGAACTGGCGCACTTGGATCGTTATCGTATTTTGGATGTCCGATTGCTCCAAATAAAACAGCATCGGCTTTCATACAAACTTCATGAGTTTCATCAGGATAAGGAACTCCAACTGCATCGATTGCACAAGCTCCGGTTAAAGCTGGTGTCCATGTTATTTCGTGATTGAATTTTTCGGCAATAGCGTCAGATACTTTTACCGCTTCATTAATTACTTCTGGTCCGATTCCGTCTCCGGCTAAAAGGGCTATGTTAAATTTCATTTTTTATATGTGTTATTTAAGATTCTAAGGTTCTGAGATTCTAAGTTACTAAGGTTTTTATTCTTATTGGCTTAATTTATTTTTTTAGGTTCTAATTTTTAAGACTATAAGTACAAAGAAAAATCTTAGTAACTTAGAATCTTAGCAACTTAGCACCTTAGGCTATTACATTCAGCATTTTCTGAGTTGCAATAATTGCAGCAACTGTTTGATCAGAATCTAATCCTCTGGTTTTGAATTCTTTTCCGTTGTTTGTCCAGGTTATAATCGTTTCGCATAAGGCGTCAGAGCTACTTCCGGGCGGAATTCTTACTGCATAATCAATTAATTTTGGAAGCGTTAGTTTTTTACTTTTGTAAATTTTAGACAAAGCATTCATAAAAGCATCAAACTGACCGTCGCCCTGAGCACTTTCTTCGATAATTTCGTCGTCAATTTTTAACAGCAAAGTTGTAGACGGACGCATTCCTTTTGAATGCATTAATACATAAGATTCAATTGTAATTTTATCCTGATAAGTATGACTGTCCAAAACATCTGAAATAATGTATGGCAAATCTTCTTTAGTAACGGTTTCTTTTTTATCGCCTAATTCTATAATTCTTTGCGTAACCAATTTTAAATCTTCCTGATTTAATTTTAATCCTAATTCCTGAAGATTTTTTTCGATATTGGCTTTGCCAGAAGTTTTTCCGAGAGCATATTTTCTTTTTCTTCCAAAACGTTCCGGAAGCAAATCATTAAAATATAAATTATTTTTATTGTCACCATCGGCATGAATTCCGGCAGTTTGCGTAAAAACATTATCGCCAACAATTGGTTTGTTTGCAGGAATTCTATAGCCTGTAAAAGTTTCTACCAATTTGCTTACCGTATAAAGAGAAGTTTCTTTGATGTTGATGCTTACCTCTGGCAGATAATCGTTTATGACAGCAACCGTACTTTCGAGCGGCGCATTTCCGGCTCTTTCTCCCATTCCGTTTACGGTAACGTGAAGTCCGTTTATTCCAGCTTTTATAGCTTCCATAACATTGGCAACACTCAAATCGTAATCGTTATGTGCATGAAAATCAAAATGAATATTCGGGTATTTAACTCTGATTTTTGAAAGAAATTCAAAAGTTAAAGAAGGAATTAAAACGCCTAAAGTATCCGGAAGTAAAATTCTTTTAACAGGTTGTGTTGCTAAAAAATCCAGAAATTGAAAAACATAATCTGGAGAATTTCGCATTCCGTTGCTCCAGTCTTCCAGATAAACATTGGTTTCAATATCGTTTTCTTTTGCTAAAGCAATGATTTGGGCAATTTCAGAAAAGTGCTGTTCCGGAGTTTTTTTCAATTGATGTGTTAAGTGATTCATTGAACCTTTGGTCAATAAATTCTGCACCTTTGCTCCGGCTTTTTTCATCCAGTCAATAGAAACACCTCCGTCTACAAACGAAAGCACCTCAATACGATTAATATAGCCTCTCTCGGTTGCCCAGGATGTAATGCCTTTTACGGCCTGAAATTCGCCTTCGCTCACGCGGGCAGATGCAATTTCGATTCTATCAATATTTAATTCTTCCAACAACAATTGTGCAATGGTCAGTTTTTCTGCAGCAGAAAAAGATACTCCCGAGGTTTGTTCACCATCACGGAGCGTCGTATCCATTATTTCAATTTTTCTTTTTTCCATATTGATATTCTAAATTTCTTTAGAAGTAATTTTAGTTGTGTTGCTTTGGTTTAACTTATAAAGACCCGACAGATTTCAAAAACCTGCCGGGTCTCATAGGACTGAACCTGATTTTTTAGTAAGGAAGTTTATCGGCAAAAGTCACAATATCTTCTTTAATATTTTGTAGATAATCAATGTCATCAAAGCCATTAATCATATTATTCTTTTTGTATCCGTTAATTGCAAAAGATTCTGACTGACCAGTTGCCAATAAAGTAATCGTTTGGTTTGGCAAGTTGATTTCCAATTCTGTTTTAGGATCAGCTTCTATGGCTTTAAAAATAGTATCAGCAAATTCAGGGCTAACCTGAACTGGCAAAACACCAATATTTAGACAGTTTCCTTTAAAGATATCAGCAAAGAAACTAGAAACTACAGCTCTAAAACCATAATCGTAAACAGCCCATGCAGCATGTTCTCTAGAAGATCCTGAACCAAAGTTTTTTCCTCCAACCAGGATTTTTCCGCTGTAAGTTGAATCGTTTAAAACGAAATCAGCTTTTGGAGTATCATCTCCGTTATATCTCCAGTCTCTAAAAAGATTATCTCCAAAACCTTCACGTTTTGTAGCTTTTAAGAAACGTGCCGGGATGATTTGATCTGTATCTACGTTCTCAATTGGCAACGGCACTGCGCTGCTGGTAAGTATATTAAATTTATCGTATGCCATTTTAATTTTAGATTTTTGGATTTTAGATTTTAGATTTTTCTCTCTGAGATGAATTTCTAACCGCTAAAATTTTTGTATTAAATAATGTAAATGAATTTTTATTTGAAGAAATTTAGATGAAGATCACTCGCAACAAGAAATCTAAAATCTAAAATCTCCAATCTAAAATAACTCGCGCGGATCTGTCAATTTTCCTGTAACAGCCGCAGCCGCAGCCATAATTGGGCTTGCTAAAAGCGTTCTTGAACCTGGACCCTGACGACCTTCAAAGTTTCTGTTTGATGTACTTACTGCATATTTTCCAGCAGGAACTTTATCATCATTCATAGCCAAACAAGCAGAACAACCCGGTTGACGTAATACGAACCCAGCTTCTGTCAAAATATCTAAAATACCTTCTTCTTTAATCTGAGCTTCAACAACGTGAGAACCCGGAACTAACCAAGCGGTAACATTATCTGCTTTTTTTCTTCCTTTTACAATTTCGGCGAAAGCCCTGAAATCTTCAATACGACCGTTTGTACAACTTCCTAAGAAAACATAATCAATTGGTTTTCCAATCATCACATCATCTTCATGAAAGCCCATATAAGCAAGCGACTTTTTGTAAGTTTCCTCACCGCCTTCAACCTGATTGGCGTTAGGAATATGTTTTGAGATACCAATTCCCATTCCTGGGTTAGTACCGTAAGTAATCATTGGTTCAATGTCTGAAGCGTTGATGTTTAATTCAGCATCAAAAACAGCATCAGCATCAGTTTTTAAAGTTTTCCAATATTCAACAGCTTTCGTCCATGCTTCGCCTTTTGGAGCGTAAAGTCTTCCTTCAAGGAAATCAAAAGTTTTTTGGTCAGGAGCAATCATTCCACCACGGGCACCCATTTCGATACTTAAGTTACAAACCGTCATACGGCCTTCCATAGACATGTTTTCGAAAACATCTCCGGCGTATTCAACAAAATATCCGGTTCCTCCAGAAGTAGTTAATTGTGCAATAATATAAAGTGCAACGTCTTTTGGACCAACACCTTTGCTTAATTGACCGTTTACGTTAATACGCATTTTCTTTGGTTTTGGCTGCATAATACATTGCGTAGAAAGAACCATTTCCACCTCAGAAGTTCCGATACCAAAAGCAATCGCTCCAAAAGCTCCGTGAGTAGACGTGTGAGAATCTCCACATACAATAGTAGCACCTGGCAAAGTAATTCCGTTTTCAGGACCAACTACGTGTACAATTCCATTTTTAATGTGACCTAATCCCCAGTGCGAAATACCGTATTCGGCAGCATTATCCTCAAGCGCTTTAAGCTGATTTGCAGATAGCGCATCTTCAACTGGTAAATGTTGGTTTATGGTTGGTGTATTGTGATCTGCAGTTGCAAAAGTACGCTCAGGGTAAAGAACCTTAACACCTCTTGCTTTTAATCCTAAAAAAGCAACAGGACTCGTAACTTCGTGAATGAAATGGCGGTCAATAAAAAACACATCTGGTCCATCTTCAATTTTACGCACTACATGTGAATCCCATACTTTGTCAAATAATGTCTTACTCATTTTTATTTTTTTTAATTGTAATTTCTATAATCACAGCAATTCCTGTTTATTAAATAGCAAAACAAAAGTAAAAAAAGATACAAATGCGTCAATTTCAATATTTCATTATATACGATACCCAAAGCAAAATACAAATTGCGAATAGGCTTTTGTGTATTAAATTTTGGCAGAAAAATGATTTAGAAATTGATTTTGATTTTCTTTTTTAGCTTTAATTTTGGTTAATTGCTCTTTGTTTTAATAGTTTGCAAATTTATCTTATAATCACTATAAAATATAATAATTAATTTGAAAATATGTAACAAAATGAATAAAAATAGTAATAATTGTTATTTTTGATTTCTTTTTGAAATGGATGCTTTTATGAATTATGAATGCTTTTAAGCTGTTTTTTAAGCCACTATTTAGACTCAATAAAATGTCTAAATACTACGACATCCAAGAAGTGTATTTTTGTGAAATTTTATGTTTTTTAAAATAAAAACTATGTTTTTGACGAGAATAGTTTTTAGGATAATTTTGAAGATTAGTTCAGTGAATTTTTAAATTCTAAAGGTGTCAGGCTGGTTTTCTTTTTAAATAATTTACTGAACGATTGAGGATATTCAAAACCCAATTGATAAGCAATTTCTGCCACTGAAAGATTCGTAGAAATCAGAAAATCCTTTGATTTTTCAATTAGTTTGGAATGAATGTGCTGCTGTGCATTTTGCCCGGTTAAATTGCGAAGCATGTCGCTAAGGTAATGTGTAGAAACATTAATTTGTGAAGCAAGAAAATCGACTGTTGGTAATCCGTTTTTTAAGGTTTCGGCATTATTGAAATAATTATCGAGAGTGTCTTCTACTTTAATTAATAAATCACTACTGATTGTTTTTCGGGTGATGAATTGACGTTTGTAAAAGCGATTACTGTAATTAAGCAAAACATCAATATACGAAACAATAACATCCTGGCTCATTTCGTCTATTGCGGTATGAAGTTCGTTATCAATGCTTGTTAATAACCCTATAATAGTTGTTTTTTCACTGTCAGAAAGATGCAGCGCTTCATTGGTATCATAAGAGAAGAAACCGTATTTTTTGATGTTTTTTCCCAAAGGATAATTTCTAATAAAATCAGGATGAAAAAACAGCGTAAATCCGAAATATTCGGCTCCTTCTTCATTATCGGTAAAAATCAATTGATTGGGCGATGTAAACATTAATCCGCCTTCATTAAAGTCATAATAGCTCTGACCGTATCCCATTTTTCCGTTGGTCGAATATTTATAAGATATCTTATAGAAATCAAGCAAAAAGGCATTATTTGTCAATTCAGCATTGATGACCAGTTTGGTATTATCCACCAGACTAATCATTGGATGTAATGGTTTTGGCAGATTAAATAAACTATGAAACTGCGATATAGAAGAAAGTTTTGACGGATTATTATTTTTCTTTTCCATGATATAAAGGTATAAAAAATCAAAAACGAATACCGCACAGATTGTTAAAACCTGAGCGGTATCAGTATAAATTATGCTCCCAAAATTTGTTTGCCAAAAGCGGTGCGAAAAACTTCGTCGCCTTGTTCCAGTCTTTGTTGGTAAAGCGCTTTGGCATCTTCTCCGGCGACATATCTCAATTTGGTTTTTCCATCCGTTGCTGCTTCAAAAACAACTTCGGCAATTTGTTCAGCAGTCGATGCCATTTCAAACATTACATCTACATTTTCAAACATTTTATTTGCCATTGCTTCATATTCAGGTTTAACCCCGGTGTCAAGTGAGCCGTGTAAAAATTCTGTTTTAATACCGCCTGGAGAAACGGTTTTGATATTTACCCCAAACGGATTTAATTCATAAGCCATACTTTCGCTCCAGCCTTCCAATCCCCATTTAGTAGCGTGATATACAGATCCTAACGGAAAAGAAATTAATCCGCCGATGGAAGTTGTTGAAATAAACAATCCGCTTTTTCTTTCTCTGAAGTACGGAATAAAAGCATTCGTAACACGAATTACCCCTAACAAATTAGTATTAAGTTGTTTGGTAATCTGATCGTCGTTAAAACTTTCCAAAGGGCCAATCAATCCATAACCTGCATTGTTAAAAACAACATCAATATCACCCAATTCAATAGCTTTTTGAACCGTGCTTTGTATTTGGTCATAATTGGTAACATCTAATGGTAATAAGGTCACGTTTTTTAAACCCGAAAGTTCTTCTTCCTTTTCCGGATTTCTCATTGTTGCGATTACATTCCATCCTTGGTTGTGGAATAATTTTGCTGTAGCTTTTCCTAATCCGGATGAAGCGCCTGTGATAAAAATTGTTTTCATAATAATTTGTTTTAATTTGATGAAGCAAAGTTCAGGCGAGAGCAGCGGTTAAAAGTGTTCATTTTGGACCAATGAGTATCCAAAATGAATAATCGAAGTTTTTAACATCAAATAACCGAAATTTTATCATTTTTATTGGTTTTTAACAGTTTCTAATAATGATTTTGATTAATGCTTTTTGTTGATAATTCGTTTTTCATTAGCCTAAAAAAAACGTAAATTTGAACTTCCTCCATTTTCTATAAGGCAAATTTATATCCTCCATATAATCAATTATTTATATGGAAAAAATTTGGAATTTGGAGCTTAATTTTTGTATTTTAACTCTATGTATTTAATATTCGATACCGAAACAACCGGATTACCAAAACGCTGGGATGCTCCCATTACCGATTCTGATAACTGGCCTCGCTGTATTCAGATCGCCTGGCAGCTGCATGACGAAATGGGACAGCTTATCGAACATCAGGATTATTTGGTTAAACCTGATGGATTTAATATTCCCTATGATGCCGAACGTATTCACGGAATTTCAACTGAATTGGCTGAAGCTGAAGGAATCACGCTGGCCGAAGTGCTGGAGAAATTCAATATCGCTTTAAGCAAAACCAAATTTATTGTTGGTCAGAATTTAGGTTTCGACGTTAATATTATGGGAGCCGAATTCCATAGAATGGGTGTTGATTCTCCAATGAGTACAATGCCGGTATTAGATACTTGTACCGAAGTTACCGCTTCGTTATTACAACTTCCCGGAGGTCGTGGAGGAAAATTTAAACTGCCAACCTTAACAGAATTACACAGTTATCTTTTTGATAAACCTTTTGCAGAAGCGCACAATGCAACTGCCGACGTTGAGGCAACGACGCGTTGTTTCTTAGAGTTAATTAGAAGAGAAGTTTTTACCAAAGAAGAACTGGATGTTCCAAAAGAATATTTTAAGGAATTTCAAGAGAGAAATCCACAGGAATTTCCGTTAATAGGATTAAAACACATCAATTTAAAAGCAGCTTCTGATAAAATCAGAGAGCAAATAAAAGCTTTACAAGTTGATGAGGTACAAACTACGGTTTCAGACTCAGAAAGAGCCGATTTTAAAGCTGCAAAATACGCGCATTTACACAACCATACGCAGTTTTCGGTTCTTCAGTCGACTATAGGTATTGGAAATATTGTTGCGGCTACAGCCAAAAACAAAATGCCGGCAGTAGCCATGACAGATACCGGAAACATGATGGGAGCTTTCCATTTTGTGAGCGCCGTAATGAATCATAACAAAGCGGCTTCCGGGAAAAACAAAGCCCTGGTTGAAGCCGGAGAAGAACCAACAGAGACCGAAATAAAACCAATTGTAGGCTGCGAATTTAATGTTTGTGATAATCACTTAGATAAAAGCAAAAAAGACAACGGAAATCAGGTTGTATTATTAGCCAAAAACAAAAATGGTTATCATAATCTGGCAAAAATGTCGTCGATTGCATTTACAGAGGGGTTTTATTATGTTCCAAGAATTGATCGTAAAATCGTCGAAAAATACAAGGAAGACATCATGGTTTTGTCCGGGAATTTATACGGGGAAATTCCGAGTAAAATTCTGAATGTCGGTGAAAATCAGGCCGAAGAAGCTTTGATTTGGTGGAAAGAACAATTTGGCGATGACTTTTATTTGGAAGTCATGCGACACAATCAGGAAGATGAAAATCGTGTAAATAAAACCCTGATTGATTTTGCTCAGAAACACAATGTCAAATTAATCGCAACAAATAATACTTATTATTTAAATAAAGAAGATGCCAATGCACACGATATTTTATTGTGTGTAAAAGACGGTGAAAAACAAGCAACGCCAATTGGTCGTGGTCGTGGTTACCGTTACGGATTGCCAAATCAGGAATACTATTATAAGTCGGAAGAAGAGATGAAAAAACTCTTTGCCGATTTGCCGGAAGCCATTATCAACATTCAGGAGATTGTAGATAAGGTTGAAGGTTATTCACTTTATCGTGATGTATTGCTTCCAAAATTTGATATTCCCGAAGAATTTGTTGTTCCCGAAGATGAAGCTGACGGAGGTGTACGAGGTGAAAATAAATACCTGCGACACCTAACGATGGTTGGAGCGAAAAAACGATATGGCGAAATCACAGAATCTATTCAGGAACGTCTGGATTTTGAGTTGTTAACGATTTCGAATTCAGGATATCCGGGATACTTTTTGATCGTTCAGGATTTTATTGCCGAGGCCAGAAATATGGACGTTTCGGTAGGACCTGGACGTGGATCTGCAGCGGGTTCTGCCGTTGCCTATTGTTTAGGAATTACAAACATTGACCCGATTAAGTACGATTTGCTTTTTGAGCGTTTCCTGAATCCGGATCGTGTATCGATGCCCGATATTGATATCGATTTTGATGATGAGGGTCGTGGCCGAGTTATGGATTATGTAATCAATAAATACGGTAAAAATCAGGTTGCTCAAATTATTACGTATGGTAAAATGGCAACCAAATCGGCGATTCGTGATACGGCGCGTGTATTGGATTTACCTTTATTTGAAGCCGATAGAATTGCAAAACTGATTCCGGCAATGATGCCTTCAAAATGGAATTTGGCGCGTTTTATTTCTGAAAACGAAGAGGATGTTAAAAAAGCCCTTCGATCTGATGAATTTGATAACGTAAAAGAATTAATCGCCATTGCCAATGAAGACGATTTGGCCGGAGAAACAATTCAACAGGCAAAAATCCTGGAGGGATCCATGCGAAACACGGGAATTCACGCCTGTGGTGTAATTATTACGCCATCGGATATTACGAATTTCGTTCCCGTAACCACAGCAAAAGATTCTGATTTATATGTAACACAGTTTGATAACTCGGTTGCAGAAAGTGCAGGATTGCTAAAAATGGACTTCTTGGGTCTGAAGACCCTTACCTTAATAAAAGATACCGTAAAACTGGTAAAATACAGAACAAATATTGATCTGGATCCGGATACTTTTCCAATTGATGATGTTGAAACCTATGCGCTTTTCCAAAGAGGAGAAACGGTTGGAATCTTCCAATACGAGTCGCCCGGAATGCAGAAATACATGAAAGATCTAAAGCCAACGGTTTTTGGAGATTTAATTGCCATGAACGCCTTGTATCGTCCTGGACCTTTGGAGTATATTCCATCTTTCGTTCGAAGAAAAAATGGAGAAGAAGAAATCAAATACGATTTGGATGCCTGTGAGGAATATTTAGGAGAAACCTATGGAATTACGGTTTATCAGGAGCAGGTAATGCTTTTGTCGCAATCGCTGGCAGACTTTACAAAAGGTGAGGCCGACGTTTTGCGTAAAGCGATGGGTAAGAAACAAAAAGATGTACTTGATAAAATGAAACCTAAGTTTGTCGAGCAAGCGGCAAAAAAAGGTCATGATGCAAAAATTCTGGAGAAAATCTGGAAAGACTGGGAAGCTTTTGCTAGTTACGCCTTCAACAAATCCCACTCAACCTGTTATGCCTGGATTGCTTATCAAACGGCATATTTAAAAGCGCATTATCCTGCAGAATATATGGCAGCGGTTCTTTCGAATAATATGAATGATATTAAACAAGTATCGTTTTTTATGGAAGAATGTAAACGTATGGGGCTTGAAGTTCTAGGCCCTTGCGTTAATGAATCGTATTATAAATTTACGGTAAACGATAATTACGCCGTTCGTTTTGGAATGGGCGCAATTAAAGGTGTAGGTTCGGGAGCCGTTGCGACAATTGTAGAATGCAGAAAAGACGGAAGATATAAATCGATTTTTGATTTAGCGAAGCGAATAGATTTGCGTGCTGCTAACAAAAAAGCAATTGAAAATCTGGCTCTTGCCGGAGGTTTTGATTCGTTTGAAGGAACGACCAGAGCACAATATTTTCATGATGATGGCGACGGAATTACGTTTTATGAAAAAGCGATGCGTTACGGATCGAAGTTTCAGGAAAACGAAAATTCATCGCAGGTAAGTTTGTTTGGAGAAACCAGTGAAGTGCAAATTGCAGAACCGGTTGTGCCTCCTTGTGAAGACTGGAGTACGATGGAAAAACTGGCAAAAGAAAAAGAGGTAGTTGGAATTTATCTTTCCGGACATCCGCTTGATGATTTTAGATTTGAAATGAAATACTTCTGCAATGCACGATTGGAAGCGTTGAAGAGTATGAACGAATATGTGGGCAAAAACCTGACTTTTGCAGGCATCATTCATAACGTACAACATCGTGTAGCAAAGAACGGAAAAGGCTGGGCAGTATTTAATTTAGAAGGTTACGATGAAAGTTTTGAGTTTAAGATTTTTGGTGAAGAATATTTAAAGTTCCGTCACTTCCTGATTCAGAACAATTTTGCATTCCTGAAAATATTGATTAAAGACGGATGGGTAAATCACGATACAGGTAAAAAATCAGAGCCAAGAATGCAGTTTGTTGAAATTAGACAGCTGCAGGACATACTTGAAGCCTTTGCTAAAAAATTAGTTGTATTGTTGAATATAAAAGATCTTCAAACAGAATTTATCCATAAACTAAGCCATTTATTTAATGATAATAAAGGAGATAATTCAGTGACTTTTGAAATCATGGAATTAGAAAAAATCAAGCGTTTAGTTGAGGTAGAAACAACTAATGAGTTTGAAGAAACAGAAGATGCCGTTTTTGTTGATGAAAGTGAAAATGACGATAACGAAGTAGCATTAAGTGAAACTAAAATGCAGGAAGTAAAAGAAGTAGAGGAAATAAAGGTTGTAACCAAATTAACAATGCCGAGCCGACGATTAAAGATCAGGATTTCGACAGAGTTATTGCAGGAATTAGAAAAAATGCAGGTAAATTTTAAGCTGAATTAAATTTTAACAGTTAAAATTTAGAAGAATGCATTTTTTTTAAGTTAAAATTATGCGTGCATAATAGTTTTTTAGTAATATTGCTCAAAATTACAACGTTTTCGTACAAAGGGAAGTATCACAGCGTACAGGAATATGTTAAATTATTATAAGTTTGTATAAATTAATTAAAATCAGAATTATGAAAAAGAGCCTATTTTTATTAGGATTATTAGTTTGCTCTATGGCCACAATGGCGCAAACAGAAACAGCAGATAAACCAGAAAGCTGGTATTTTAAATTAGGAGGATCATATTTTATTCAAACAGCTGCTACAGAATTTCCAATTGTAAATGGTGCATTACCTAATACAGATGTTTATGCAGCAGATGGTACAACTTTAATTTCAAGAGAAACAAATCATGGTTCATTTGGAGAAGGATTTCGTACAGGTCTAACTGCAGGATATCGTTTTTCAACTCGTTTAGGTGTAGAAGTAGGATTTAACTATTTCAGTAGTGCTAGTAAAACTATGGTTGAAACTACTAACAGATTAGTTGCTGCGGGTCCTGTATTTGCTACTGGTAGCGCAGTTGGAAAAATTCAGGCTTTTGATGTTGCTCCAGCTCTTGTTTTGTTTTTAGGTGAATCTCACGGTTTTGAACCTTACACAAAAGTAGGAGTTATTGTTCCTGTTCATGGAGATTTGACAATTAAAACAAATAGAACTTATACAACCCCGGCAGGTGTTGTGACTAGTTATGCTAAAGATGTAGTAAAGCCTAATCCAACAGTTGGATTTTTAGCTTCATTAGGAACATCTTACAAATTAGGTACACACATTGCTATTTTTGGAGAATTAGAATACCGTAACTTTACCGTTCATGGTAAAACTAAAGAAACTGAGGTATATACTGAAAATGGTGTAGATAAATTAAATACACCTACTAATTTCCGTCCTGACGCTTCATACTCTGCAAGTCATACGAAATATGTTGATCAAATTAATACAACTTCAAACAGTAAAGTAACTAATGCTGCAGGATTTGATAATACAAGAGCTACAGATGATATTAGTTCTTATGTTGGAATTTCTGGTTTAGGTTTGACTTTAGGTTTAAGATACAGCCTATAATTTTCTAAAGAAATTTTATAGTTTATAAAAAAGAGGATATTCGTTAGGGTATCCTCTTTTTTTGTGCTTTTTTGTCATTTCGTCGAATGATAAAACTGTGTAAAGAATTGTTGGTTTATTTTAATCCATCTACAGCATTTGAATTGCCTCCAGCTTTAGCTGGAGGTATAAATTGTAAAAGATAAAAAAGGCTTTAGCCAAAAAATACAAGGTTTTTGGCTAAAGCCTTTTAATATTAATTCTTTCACCTCCAGCTAAAGCTGGAGGCAATTCAAAAAAATGTAATGATTATTTCAAACCTCTAAACTCCTTCAAAACTTCATCAATAACCCAGCTTGTTCTTGCTCCCGAAGTTCCTTTAGAAGGAGAAACTCCTTCATTACCTAAAAGCTCTGCGACAACAGTTTCAATAAAGGGCTGCTGAATATGTAATGGATTTTCAATTGTAATACTCTCTTTTTCGCCGTTTGCATATTGAATATGTATTGGGTCATTTCCAAAAGTAGAGAAAGAAATTTTTCCTTTATCACCTACAATTTCAGTATTATCATAACGTTCAAAACTGGCAAAATTCCATAAACCCGTTCCGTGAATTCCGTTTTCGAATAAAAACGACATAGAAACAGAATCTTCTGCAGGATACGCCTGAAGCTGTGAACTTGCATGTCCGCGAACCGATTTAATCGGACCCAAAACAAAATCAAGAAAATCTAAAGTATGACAAGCCAAATCGACAAAAATTCCACCGCCCGAAATATGAGGTAAAACAGTCCATGGCAAGTTGATTTCGTCGTCGTAACGTTCTTCAAACGGATGATACAAAACACAATTTACATGTCTGACCGTTCCTATTTTCTTTTGATCGATTAGTTCTTTTATTTTTAAAAATCTCGGTAAACTTCTTCTATAATAAGCCACAAACAGCGGAACATTATGTTCTTTGCAAACGCTGATCATTTCGTTGCATTCTTCAAATGTCAAAGCCATTGGTTTTTCAACATAAACAGGTTTTCCGGCTTTGGCACACAAAATGGTATATTCTTTATGAGAAGATGGAGGAGTAGCAATATAAACAGCATCGACTTCAGGATCATTTATTAAATCTACGGCATTCGAATACCATTTGGGAACATTATGGCGTTTGGCGTAATCTTCTGCAAGAGCAGCGTCTCTTCGCATTACAGCAACTAAGGCAGAATTTGGAGCTTTCTGAAAAGCTGGTCCGCTCTTAACTTCAGTTACATTTCCGCAACCTATTATTCCCCATTTTACAATTTTCATTTGTTGGTTTTTTAGTTTCTCAAATTTAAGAGAAAAGAATTGTTTAAAAAAGGTTCGCCACGAATTCACGAATTATTTTTTCACACAGATTTTAAAAAGATTTAAAAAGATTCGTGCAGATCTTATTTTTCAAATTAAATAAATCTGCTCAAATCTGCAGAATCTGCGTGAAACAAATCTTTAAAAAAACAGCCACGAACTCACAAAATAATTCGTGAATTCGTGGCTATAAAAATTATAGACTAAAGTTTACTTTTTCGGTAAAGCCTTAAATCCCATATTGTAAAGCGTGAACGCCTGAATATCTACATTTTCCTGAATTGTTGCTGCAACAGATTTTCCTGCTCCGTGACCCGCTTTTACATCAATACGAATCAAAACAGGATTATCTCCGGTTTGTTTGTCTTGTAATTCTGCAGCAAATTTAAAACTATGTGCCGGAACAACGCGATCGTCATGATCTCCTGTTGTTACCATTGTTGCCGGATATTTTACACCTTTTTTTACATTTTGTACTGGCGAATATCCTTTCAAATATTCAAACATTTCTTTATTGTCCTGTGCTGTTCCGTAATCGTAAGCCCAACCCGCACCGGCAGTAAAAGTATGGTAACGCAGCATATCCATAACGCCCACGGCTGGTAATGCTACTTTCATTAAATCAGGACGTTGTGTCATTGTAGCGCCCACTAATAAACCTCCGTTAGAACCTCCGCGAATCGCTAAGAAATCAGATGAGGTATATTTTTGTGCAATTAAATATTCCGCAGCAGCGATAAAATCATCAAATACATTTTGTTTGTGCAATTTTGTTCCCGCGTCATGCCATTTTTTGCCGTATTCGCCACCGCCTCTTAAATTGGCAACCGCATAAACACCTCCATTTTCCATCCAGACAGCATTTGCAATACTAAATGCCGGAGTTAAACTAATATTGAATCCACCGTAACCATAAAGTATCGTTGGGTTTTTACCGTCTAGTTTTGTTCCTTTTTTATAAGTGATGATCATCGGGATTTTTGTTCCGTCTTTTGAAGTGTAGAAAACCTGTTTAGATTCATAATCTTCGCTTTTAAAATCTACTTTAGGTTTTTGATATACTTCTGATTTGCCTGATTTTGGATCAAAAGAAAAAATACTTCCCGGAGTTGTATAATTGGTAAAGCTGTAATACAATACTTTTTCATGTTTTTTACCTCCAAATCCCCCGGCAGTTCCTACGGCCGGAAGTTTGATCTCGCGAACTAATTTTCCGTTATAATCATATTGCAAAACCAATGAAACAGCATCTTTTGTATAATTGGCAAATAAATATCCGCCGCCTGTTGAAGGTGCTAAAACATTTTCTGTTTCCTTGATGAAATCTTTCCAGTTTTCAGGTTTCGGATTGCTGAAATCTACAGATACAACGCGTTTGTTTGGTGCATTAAAATCGGTTTCGATGAATAATTTACTTCCATCATTATCAATAATAATATTGTCGCTGTTAAAATTATCCACAATAGTTATAATTGGACTGTTTGGAGTGGTCAGATCTTTTATGTAAAGCTCATTTCCATAAGTAGAATTGGCTGCTGTAATTACCAAATAATGATTGTCTTCGGTAACATATCCGCCCACATATCTACGTTTTTGATCGGCACCAAAAATGACTTTATCTTCTTTTTGAGAAGTTCCTAACTTGTGGAAATACAATTTATGCTGATCTGTTTTGGCAGATAATTCACTTCCTTTTGGTTTGTCGTAACTAGAATAATAAAATCCTTCGTTTCCTAACCATGAAACACCGCTAAATTTTACATCAACTAAAGTATCTTCAAGGACTTTTTTAGACAAAGCATCAATAATGATTACTTTTCTCCAGTCGCTTCCGCCTTCGGAAATAGAATATGCAGCTTTATTTCCATCTTTAGAAAAATCTAAACCGCCAAGTGAAGTTGTTCCGTCTTTAGAGAAAGTATTCGGATCCAGAAAAACTTCTTCTTTGCCTTTTTCATCTTTTCTATAAATAACCGATTGATTTTGAAGTCCGTTGTTTTTAGAAAAATAAGTAAACTTTCCTTCTGTATACGGAGCGCCTATTTTTTCATAATTCCAAAGTTTTTCCATTCGTTTCTTTAACTCTTCACGAAACGGAATTTTATCCAAATAGCCATACGTAACTTCATTTTCGGCTTTTACCCAGGCACCGGTTTCAGCAGATTTATCGTCTTCAAGCCAACGATACGGATCGCTAACTTTAGTATCGAAATACACATCAACAGTTTCGCCTTTTTTAGTTTCGGGATATTTAATATTATTTTGCCCAAATGAAATCCCTGCAGTAGTAATAGCCATTATAAGAATTGTTTTTTTCATAGTTTAGGTTTGTCAGTTGTAACAAAAATAGTACTTTTTGTGAAGAATGGTGAAGATTTAACCGCAAAGTACGCTAAGATTTTATTCCAGGATTATCTTCAGAAAACACAAAGTCCGCAAAGTTAGAAATCAACACAAAGCTTTGTGAACTTTGCTTGAGAATCAACTTAAACTAAACTTTGTGAACTTTGCGAAAAAACTTTGCGAACTCTGCGGTTAAATAAAAACTATATGTTGAAGTTTACTCCTAACACAATATTTCTTCCAATATTTGGTACACCGTCAGTTTTTAATCTCGAAAGATGTGCGATATATTTTTTATCGAATAAATTGTTTCCGTTAAGGTTTACATCAAAAGCAGTTTTACCCAATTTTACTGTTCCTCCAAAACCTAAATTTACTAAAGTATATCCTTTTGAAGCCGTTTCAAAACCACTTACATTACTTTGATCAAATGTCGAAGAAACGTTTAAAGAAGCATATCCTTCTTCGAACCAATTTTTGATTTTAAATTCCGTTCTTAGCGTATTGTTCCAGTTGTTTGCCGGAATCAGAGGCAAATAATCATTGTTGTCTTTTTTACCCGTAACCGTTTCAAAACTAGTTTCAAAATGCAGCCAGTCTAAAGGATGAGGGTGAAAATGTAAACCAACTTCACCACCGTATAATTGTGCATTATTCTGAATATAGGCAAAAACATCATTATCGTCTAAAACATCTCCGGTTGGCGAAGTATAAATGTAATTGTTGATGTGATTGTAAAATCCGTTGATGAAGAATTCAAAATGCGAATTTTTATATTCTAAATTCAAATCAGTCTGAACGTTTTGTTCAGTTTTCAAATTAGCATTTCCAATTTCATAACGGTTTGTTCCTTCATGAACACCGTTTGAAGTCAACTCAGCTAAATTTGGCGCTCTAAAACCAGTCGCAACATTTAATCGAAGTGTAAGCGGTTCAGCCAGTTTTGTTTTATATCCCAAAGAAGCATTAAAACTGTCAAATGATTTGTCTAAAGGAAGAAAATAACCTTCTTCACCTTCCGTTCCGTGTGCTTCAGAAGTTACGTTTCTGTTGTCAAAACGCAATCCGGCTTGTAAAACGCTGTTATCCCATTCGTAGTTTGCAGTTCCAAAAACACCAAAATCATTTGTTGTAGCATCCGGAATCAAATATTCTTCACCAGAATTCTTGTTCGTTTGATGCATTCCCTGAACACCTAAAATCGTTTCAATTTTACCAAATTTCGGAAAATGATATTTTGCATTATAATTTAAAGTATTCAGTTTCATGTGTAAAGAAGCCTCGTTGCTATCTTCAAATTCACTTCTGTCATTTGAAATGTAGCCCAAATCAACATCTAGTTTTGAATTTTCGAAAAAGATTACATTGTTTAAACTCAACAAATGATTGAAAATTCCCTGTCTTGGAAATTGTGTGTCTTTGCTTGAAGATTGTTCACCAATTCCGTCTTCCGGAATTCCGATATCCAGTTTATTGTAGTTGTATCTTAAAACACTAGAAAAGCTGGAATTACTGTATCCAATTCCGGTTTTAAAATCGGTTTCATTATAACGTGAATTTGTTACGCGATCGCCATCGGCAATTTTATAATCAGAATGTGTGTTGTAACTTCCTCTAGCTAAAAATTTCCAGTTGTCTGTAGAAGTTTTTAATCCAATAGATGAATTGCTTCCTTGTGTATTCGTGAAATATTTTTGACTGAAATTCGCTTTAAAAGTCCCGGCATCAGCAAACTTTTCAGGATTAAAATATAAAACTCCTCCCAAAGCATCAGAGCCATATAATAAAGAAGCCGGTCCTTTGATAACTTCAACACTTTCAATTCCCGCATCGTTTAAACCTAAACCATGTTCGTCTCCAAATTGTTGATTTTCAATTCTTACACCTTGAGAATATACCAAAACACGATTTCCGCTTAAACCTCTAATAACCGGTTTTCCGATAGAAGTTCCGGTAGAAATTTGAGAAACTCCGGGAATCGTTGCCAAACCTTCGATTAACGTCGAAGTTCCTTTTTGCTGTAATGTTTTGATGCTTTCATGCTCGACTTTCATAACGTTTTGCGATTGCAATTTGTTGAAAGGAGTTGAAACGACTACTTCATCCATTTCAAAAATAGATTCGGTAAGGATTATATCTAAAGTGTTGTCTTTTAATATTTTGGAAATGGTTTTGTTTTGAGTTGTATATCCAACAAAAGCAAAAGCAAGTCGTAAACTTCCGTTTGGAAGATTTTTAAATTCGTATTTTCCGTTTTCGTCAGTGGTTGTTCCTCTGTGCAATTCAGGCGCATATACAGAAACGCCGGGCATGGCTTGGTTTTCAAGATTTGTTACGGTTCCTGAAACAGAATTTTGAGCCGAAAGCAGGCTCGAAAACCCTAAAATAAGAGCTAATATTATTTTTTTCATTTGAAAATGATGCTATAGTTAATTGATTTTTTCTTTAAACTAAAAACATGAAATCAAAGTAAATTTGCCAATCCTGATACATTTTCAAGATGGAAAACTTGCCTGTTTCGCATTAGAATAAAGACTTTTTTGATTTTTTCGAATAATCGAAATTAAGAAACTAAAGCTGCGGGCGGACCACGTAATAAATAAGCACTTTCTGAAAATGAAAATATTTTTTCTGAACGTGTAAAGAAATAAGGAATTTCTTTGTGTAAAGTATAAAGTTGAAATGAAAATTCTTCGGGAATAATATAACTTCCAAAAGCAAAATGACAAACATAACACAAATCATAATCATGATGCTGATGCGTTATTTCTCCGTTTGGATCACTATAATCATGATGACATTGTTTCTCTGAAAGCTGCTTTACAATATGCTCATAACTGTGTATCGACTGAAACAATATTGAGAACAATACTGTCAGCGCCAAAGAAACACTTAATATGAGCTGCTTTTTTTTCATGCATGACAAAGGTATAAAAGAGCAATGAATAATCGATTTGTTTTTTTGATTCTATTACTGATTTATTGAAAATAGTGCAATGAAAGAATTTATTCGTAGCGAAAAAAAGAATAATTTCGTGTTAATTCACTTCTTGAGCCAGCATTATATTATATTTGTAAGTGAAATAAATCAACTCTAAAAAACGTTTACTTGAGAACATCCTTAAAACCAAAATACGATATGCGATTCCTTTTTAGTTGTTTATTTATAATGTCGTTTTTTAGTGTTTTTTCTCAGGAAGAAACAAAACCTAAAATAGAACCGATTGTAAAAATCGATTCATTATATCGTGAAGATCAGTTTTATTTTTCGATCACTTATAATTTGTTAACCCAGATCCCGGAAGGCCTTAAACAAAATAAATTTTCTGCAGGACTTTCTGCAGGATTTTTGCGCGACATGCCAATTAATAAAAAAAGAACCGTTGCAATTGCTACTGGTTTAGGATTAAGCTATCAGAATTATTTTCAAAATCTTACTATTTCTAAACTGCCCGACGGAGGTTTGGCTTATGCCGTAAGTGACTATAATGATATTAGTTCCAATAGATACAGGCAGTATTTGGTCGATCTTCCAATAGAATTTCGATGGAGAAATTCGACTTATGAAAGTTATAGATTTTGGAGAATTTATGGAGGATTTAAAATTAGTTATGTCTTTTCTAATAAATCTGTTTTAGACAATGGCGAAGAGAAGTATGTAGTTAAAAATAATCCGAATATAAATAAAGTTCAATATGGCGTTTATCTCGCTGCAGGTTACAATACCTGGAATGTTTACCTTAATTACGGATTAAATCCTTTGTTTAAAGACGTCATTACTACTTCGGGACAAAAAATAGATGTTAGAACCTTAAATGCGGGATTGATATTTTATATTTTATAGCCATAGATATAAAAAGAGCATTTGCGGAAATATACCAAGTGCCAAACCAATAAGCAGCTCTTTATTTGTGTGCGCTTCCATAACTAATCTTGATGATGCTACAATTCCCGTCAGGAAAACCATCAACGCAGTCCAATAAGGATTTTGCATTTGCAAGTGAATGCTTAACCCGATAACAAAAACAGTAAATCCGCTGATTGCCATCATGTGCAAGCTTGCCTTTATTTTGAAAAGGGATCCTATTAAAGCCAAAATTGTACTGAACAAAGCTCCAAGAAAAAAGAAATGTAATTCTGGATAACGTATAATAACAATACTTCTTTTTACCAATAAAATATAAAGAAAACATTGTAAAATAAGCGGGATTTTGCGCTGCGAAGTTTCATGGACCATTACAGATTTTACATGTCCCGTTGAGCGAAGGAGCATAAAAAATAATATGGGAACCAAAATCGTAATAATCAGAATTTGAAACAAAACATAATATTTCTCCTGGTTTGTAAAAATGTCACCTTTACAAAACAAATAAAATAAAGTAGCATACATCGATATAAAAATCGGATGCAATATATAGGAGAATATAGGCAGTATTTTTTTCAAAATCTTTAATTTGAAGTCTTCACAAATATAGGGAAATATTTTTTTTTGTCACTAATTACTCGAATTTTCACTAATTCTTTGCGATTAAAAAATGTTAGCCACAGATTAAAAGATTCTCACAGATTGTGAAAATCATTTTTAATCCTTTAGTCTGTGGCAAATAAAAATTCGTGCTAATTCGTGAAATTCGTGGCGAACTTTTTAATCTGTAGTAAAAAAAACTAAAAACAATTAGTGAAAATTTATGCAATTCCTGGCAATTCTATTTCAATATTTGTTTCACGCAGATTCTGCAGATTTTAGCAGATTTGATAAATAAAAATCTGTGGGCATCTGCTAAAATCTTTTTTAAATCTGCGTGAAAAATAATTAGTGAAAATTTCTGAAATTCGTGGCGAACCTATTTCAATATTTGTTTCACGCAGATTCTGCAGATTTTGGCAGATTTAATAAATAAAAATCTGCGTGTATCTGCTAAAATCTTTTTTTAAATCTGCGTAAAAAATAATTCGTGCTAGTTTGTGAAATTAGTGGCAAACCTTTTTTTAAATTTGACAAAAGAAATTTCCAAAATGAGCATAAATTTAAAAAACCTTGTATCAGTTCTTGAAGCCAAATGGATTGGCGCTGAAGCTGCTATTTTTATCGATCATATTTCGATTGACAGCCGTTCGTTGCAAAACGGATCACAAACTTTATTTTTTGCCTTATCTGGCGTAAATAATGATGCTCATTTATATATTTCAGAACTTATAGACAAAGGCGTCCAGAATTTTGTTGTGCAGTATATTCCTGAAAATTGCGAGGGAAAAGCCAATTTTCTGGTTGTAAAAAACACTTTAAATGCACTTCAGCATTTTGCGGCTTATTACAGACATCTTTTTGATTTTCCAATCATCGGCCTGACCGGAAGCAACGGAAAAACGATTGTAAAAGAATGGCTTAATTTTTTACTAAGTCCGGATTATAATATTATCAGAAGTCCAAAAAGTTATAACTCACAAGTTGGCGTTCCGCTTTCTGTAATTGCGATAAACGAAAAACACAACCTGGGTATTTTCGAAGCTGGAATTTCGACGGTTAACGAAATGGACAAACTCGAAAAAATTATTAAACCAACAATTGGCGTGCTGACCAATATTGGTACGGCGCATGATGAAGGTTTTTTGAATTTAGTACAAAAGATTGACGAAAAACTGCTTTTGTTTAAAGATTGTCCGGTAATTATTTATCAAAAAAATGAAACTGTTGATTCCTGTATGTCACAATTTGCGGCAGAATATATGCTTCATCCACGAAAACTTTTTTCATGGAGCTTCAGGGATCAAACGGCTGATGTTTTTATTCTGAAAAAAGAAAACAGAAACGATAAAACACGTATTGAATATCAATATAAAAATGAAATTTTCGATCTTGAAATTCCGTTTCAGGATTCTGCTTCTATAGAAAATGCTATTTCTTGTTTGCTGGTTTTGCTTCATTTTGAATATGATTCTGCAACAATTCAAAATCGCATGCAAATGTTGTACCCAGTAGAAATGCGTCTGGAAGTTAAAAATGGAATCAACAACTGCAGTATTATTGATGATAGTTACAGCTCCGATTTTCAATCGTTGAAAATCGCGTTGGATTTTCTGGAAAGTCAAAAAAAGAACGCTTCAAAAACGGTTATTTTATCAGATATTTTTCAAAGCGGATTTTCAAATGAAGAATTATATTCTAAAGTTGCCCAGCTTATTTCTGACAATAAAATCAATCACGTAATTGGCATTGGTTCGACTATTTCATCTTTTGCAGACAAGTTTTCAAATTGCATAACGTTTCAAAATACAGCAGAGTTTATTGCGCATTTTGAAAGCCTGAATTTTGCCAATGAAACTATTTTAATAAAAGGGGCAAGATCATTTCAGTTTGAAGAAATCGTGACTTTATTAGAAGAGAAAACACATGAAACGATTCTCGAAATTAATCTCGATTCTATTAGTCATAACTTAAATTTCTTTAAATCAAAACTGGCCAATGATGTGAAAATCATGGTAATGGTAAAAGCGTTTGGTTATGGAAACGGTGGTTTGGAAATTGCCAAATTGCTGGAACATCATAAAGTCGATTATTTGGGTGTGGCTTTCGCCGATGAAGGAATCTCGCTTAAAAATGGTGGAATTAAATTGCCAATTATGGTTTTAAATCCGGAATCGACGAGTTTTCCATCGATTATTCAATATCAGTTAGAACCTGAAATTTATAGTGTAAAAGGATTAAATGCCTTTTTAAAAATTGCACGAGAAAAGAATCTAAAAGATTTTCCAATTCACATAAAACTGGATACAGGAATGCATCGTTTGGGTTTTGAAGAAAACACATTAACCGAATTAATTGAAACCTTAAAAGGAAACACAACCGTTAAAGTGCAAAGTGTTTTATCACATTTGGCAACAAGCGACGATATGAATCACTATGATTTTGTGATTTCTCAGATTAAGTTATTCGAAAAATTATCATCAAAATTAATTTCAGAATTAAATATTAATCCAATTCGTCATATTCTGAATACTTCGGGAATTAGCAATTTTCCTGATGCGCAATTTAATATGGTTCGTTTAGGAATTGGTTTATATGGGGTTTCAAACGATCCTGCAGAACAAAAATATCTGGAAAATGTTGGAACATTAAAATCGATTATTTCTCAGGTTCGCACGATTCCGGCAGGCGATAGCGTAGGCTACGGACGCCGTTTTATGGCAGAGAAACCCACCAAAATTGCGACAATTCCAATTGGCTATGCCGACGGAATTTCACGTTTGTGGGGAAATGAGGTAGGTTATGTTGTCATTAAAAATCAAAAAGCCTCAATTGTAGGCAGTGTTTGTATGGATATGTTAATGGTTAATGTAACCGAAATTGATTGCAAAGAAGGAGACTCAGTTATTATTTTTGGCGAAAGCCCAACAGTAACGGAGATTGCAAATGCTTTAAAAACAATTCCGTATGAAATTCTAACCAGTATTTCGCAACGTGTAAAAAGGGTATTTTTTAGATAGTTTTGAGGAATTTTCAGGAAAATTCCGTATTTTCGATATCTATTAATTATAAATAAAACGAACAATTATGGGATTTTTTTCAGAATTTAAGGAATTTGCGACCAAAGGCAACGTAATTGACTTGGCTGTCGGTGTTATTATTGGAGCTGCTTTTAATAAAATTGTAGGTTCATTAATTGACAATGTAATAACGCCTTTAATATTGAAACCCGCTCTGGATGCTGCACATTTATCTTCTATAGAAGAGCTTACGGCTTTTGGAGGTGTAAAGTATGGTGTTTTTATTGCAGCAGTAATTAACTTTATAATTGTTGCATTTGTTTTATTTCTAATTATTAAAGGAATTAATAGTATTAAAAAGAAAGATGTTCCACCACCACCGCCAGCCGGACCAACGCAGGAAGAACTTCTTATTCAAATTAGGGATTTATTAAAAAATAAACAATAATATAATATACCGCTACACTAAGTCTAACTTAACCGCTTCTTAATTGAGGCGGTTTTTTTATTTTTGTTTAATTTGTAACATTTTGTTATTTTTTGTGAAGCGCCTTGTTTTGACTTTTATTATGTATACTTTTGCATTATAAATTAGATTTAATTCATACTAAAAATATAAAAATGAGAATAGCGGTTGTAGGTGCCACTGGTATGGTTGGCGAAGTAATGCTTAAAGTGTTGGCAGAAAGAAATTTTCCTGTTACAGAATTGATTCCTGTTGCATCTGAAAAATCAATAGGAAAAGAAATTGAATATAAAGGAACAAAATATAAGGTTGTAGGAATGCAAACAGCAGTTGATATGAAAGCTGATATTGCTGTTTTTTCTGCAGGAGGTGATACATCATTAGAATGGGCTCCAAAATTTGCTGCAGCCGGAACAACCGTTATTGATAATTCATCGGCATGGAGAATGGATCCTACTAAAAAATTAATAGTGCCGGAAATCAATGCAGATACTTTGACAAGTGCGGATAAAATTATTGCAAATCCAAACTGCTCTAC
Source organism: Flavobacterium sp. MEB061 (assembly GCF_000834715.1). Classification (NCBI taxonomy): domain Bacteria; kingdom Pseudomonadati; phylum Bacteroidota; class Flavobacteriia; order Flavobacteriales; family Flavobacteriaceae; genus Flavobacterium; species Flavobacterium sp. MEB061. The sequence continues at coordinate 122,399 of NZ_JXQR01000007.1, forward strand.
TATTCAAATGGTTTTGGCATTGGCACCTTTGCATAAAAAATACAACATTAAAAGAATCATTGTTTCTACCTACCAATCAATCACCGGAACGGGTGTAAAAGCGGTAAGGCAATTAGAAAATGAATACGCAGGAATTCAGGGAGAAATGGCTTATAAATATCCAATTCACAGAAATGCGATTCCACATTGTGATAGTTTCGAAGAGAACGGATACACTAAAGAAGAAATGAAATTAGTTCGCGAAACTCAAAAAATTCTTGGTGATAATACCATCAGAGTTACGGCTACTGCAGTTCGTGTACCAGTTGTTGGTGGACACAGTGAAGCGGTAAATGTTGAGTTTACAAATGATTTTGATGTAAACGAAGTTCGCGAAATTTTACACAATACTGATGGAGTAGTGGTTCAGGATAATTTGGACACATTTACTTACCCAATGCCATTGTATGCAGAAGGTAAAAATGATGTTTTTGTTGGAAGAATTCGTCGTGACGAAAGCCAGGAAAATACATTAAACATGTGGATTGTTGCTGATAACTTAAGAAAAGGAGCTGCAACAAACACAATTCAAATTGCTGAATATTTAATTCAGGCAGGTTTGGTATAATTCGAGATTAAAGAAAATTGTTATAAAGGAAAGACCGTAATTGCAGCAATGTGATTACGGTTTTTTTGTTGAGAAATAAAAGTTCAGTTTCTTTGGCAAACCGGACAGGTTTTTATCCCGAGGCTTCGGGACTGTCCGGTTTAACTTATTGACAGACAAAAAAAAAGCGAGAAGTATAAATCCCCGCTTTTTTTAAATATTCTAGAATTAGTTTCAAATAAAAAATTCCAATAGAACGACCAGTACTATTGGAATTTGGAATTTTAAAATATTGCAATTTATTCTTAATATTCAGGTGCCAGTTCTAATTCCAGACCTTCTAATTGCTCCGTAATTGGAATCTGACAACCTAAACGGCTATTAGATTTAACATAAAACGCTTCCGAAAGCATGGCTTCTTCCTCATCTCCCATTTCAGGTAATGCAACATCATTTAGAACGTAACACTGGCAAGAAGCACACATGGCCATTCCTCCGCAGGTTCCCTCAACAGGAAGTTCGTATGCCTTGCATAACTCCATTATATTCATTGCCATATCAGTTGGAGCTTGTAACTCGTGTATAACTCCTTCTCGATCTTTAATCTTTATTAATACATCCATTTTTAATGTTGGAATTTTTCTGATTTAGGATTTAATAACGTGAAAAAATCCTTTTTGTTTATTTTAACTGCCTGGTTTTGTACTAAACGCGTATTCTTTTTTGTTTCCTTCTTTTTGGCGCATTTTTACACCCAGAATATAACCGTTTTTTTCTAATAAAGTTACAACAGCTATCACTGAGTAATAATCTCTATCAGCCTGGAAAATTAGCGTTCCTTCATAAGTTGAGTTTACAACACCTTGTTTATCGGTGCTAACAGAAACTTTTCTTGGGTGTGAAAATTCTGCAGAGCTGTAAGTTGCTTTATTGGCAAATTTAGCTTTTCCGTCGCAGAAATCATATAAAAAATCGTAATTACCAATTCTTAAAGTTCCTTCTTCTTCATTTGAATTTGTCGAGAACACAATTTTTCCTGAATAGGTAAAATCAGACCATTCTTCTGCTTCGTTCAGATAAGCTTTGTCAACAACAAGTGTTGTTACATTTTGTTGAGCATAACTCGCTGAAACAAAAAACATTAATAAAAGTAGAGCGTAAAAATTCTTCATATATTTCGGTTTAAGGGGTTACGTCACAAATTTAAGTTAAAAATGTAACAATACCTTACTGAAATATCTTAAAACTTTAGATACTTTTTTGATAAAATCGCAAAAACACGCTTTTTTTTGAATGTTTTTTGAGTTTTTCGAAATCAAAATCATTAAAGGTCAAATATTCTTGTTAAATCAGAATTTTCTTAGTGACCCTTAAAATTATGTTTATTACATGATATTTACCACAGTTTCTATTTGTGGAGCATATTTTTTTATAGTGGTTTCAACGCCCGCTTTTAGCGTCATTTGATTTACGCTACAGCTAATGCACGCTCCTTCCAGACGAACTTTAACATGTTTGTCGTCGTCTATAGAAATAAGTGTAATGTCTCCTCCGTCAGAATTTAAAAAAGGTCTGATTTCGTCAAGAGCCAATAATACGTTGCTTGTTAATTCTTCTGTTGTCATAATATTTATGTGTCAATTAGAGCGAATTAGATAATTAGATAATGTGTCAATTAGAAAATTTTAAATCCTCCAAATATCATTATCTAATTATCTAATTTTCTCATTATCTAATTATTTCTTTACTGCTGAACAACCTGCCATTGTCGTAATTTTAATAGCTTCGGTAGCAGGTAAGCTTTCATTTCTGTTTACTGTTTCCTGTACAACATTACGGGTAATTTCTTCAAAAATAGTTTCAATTACTGATGCTGTTTGTAAAGCCGCCGGACGACCATAATCTCCTGCTTCACGAATTGATTGTACAATTGGCACTTCTCCTAAGAAAGGAACATCTAAATCTTCTGCAAGATTTTTAGCTCCTTCCTGACCAAAAATATAATATTTATTGTCAGGTAATTCTTCTGGTGTAAAGTAAGCCATATTTTCTATAATTCCCAAAACAGGAACATTAATATTGTCCTGCATAAACATGGCAACTCCTTTTTTAGCATCGGCAAGAGCCACCGCTTGTGGTGTACTTACAACAACTGCTCCTGTAATTGGCAATGACTGCATGATCGAAAGATGAATATCTCCTGTTCCCGGAGGTAAATCGATTAACATGAAATCTAATTCTCCCCAATCTGCATCAAAAATCATTTGGTTTAATGCTTTTGCTGCCATTGGTCCTCTCCAGATTACAGCCTGGCTTGGAGCTGTAAAAAATCCGATAGAAAGTATTTTGATCTCATAACTTTCAATAGGTTTCATTTTAGATTTTCCATCAACCATAATCGAAGTCGGTTTTTCGTTTTCGACATCAAACATAATAGGCATAGATGGCCCGTAAATATCCGCATCAAGAACTCCAACTGAAAATCCCATTTTTGCTAATGTTACCGCTAAATTTGCCGTAACAGTAGATTTTCCAACTCCACCTTTACCAGAGGCAACGGCAATTATATTTTTGATTCCCGGAATGGCACGACCTTTAATTTCGTTTTTCTCGGGAGTTTCTACTTTAATGTTTACTTTAATTTTTGCTTCTGGAGATACCAATTCAAGAATTGTTTTTTTGATATCGTCTTCAGCTCTTTTTTTAATGTGCATTGCCGGAGTATGTAATACTAAATCGACTACAACTTCGTCACCAAAAGTTAATACATTGGCAACAGCTCCACTTTCAACCATATTTTTTCCTTCTCCAGCTACGGTAATTGTTTCCAAAGCTTTAAGAATTTCTTTTCTGTCTAATTTCATTTTATTGTCGTGTTTGTATGGACTGAAATTAATTTAAATACTGTTTTTATTTAAACTCATTTCAGACTGCAAAGATAAATGATTCTGTTCGGATTTTGGCTTTTTTGTATTGGATTTGTTGATATAGAGATTATTCAAACCAATACAATCGAATTTTTTATTTTTGGTTTTGAATTGTAAGAAAAAAGAAGATCATAATTTAAATTATTTTGTAATGGATTATAAATGTTAATAAATGTGAATTTTCGTATAATTTTGTAGTTGTCGGTAAAATGCTCTTCAATTTATTTTGTATCTTTGAGTACCCTGAATTTTTGTTTTTCCTACTATTATAAAAGATAGACGGAAGCTTATTTTATGGTGTTCTATAGTTTTCGCTGTTTTTTAAATAAGATCTATTTCTAAAATTTAAAAAGATAAAACGATGCGAAATTCTACCTTCTTATTTTTATTTATCGTAGCGGGGTTTTTATTTTCTTCTTCCGGTTTTGCTAATAATGAAAAACCGAATCTGCCTCATAAATTGCCTTTAATCGGGAATACTTTGCTTCCTAAAAAATCACTTACAAGATTCAATGTTGATAGTGTTTCTATTATGCAATTTTTCAAAACCTATTCTAAGTTAAAAAAATACCAGAAAGATGTTTTAGAACTCTATAAAAAAAGAGAATACAATACAATTTGGTACGACGATAAAAGAGTTAGCGAATTTGGACATTTGCTGTATGAAAAAGTCGATTTATTGAAAGAGCAGGGAATCGAGAAAAAGATGCCTTATAAAGATGAAATCGATGAGATTTTTAATGAAAATGTTACCGATAAACCTTCTCAAATCAATACCGAATTACTATTAACAAGCATGTATGTGTTTTACGCGAGTAATGTTTATTCTGGCGAAGATGCGGCAACCCTGAAAAAAATAGGATGGTACTTGCCAACCAAAAACATTTCGTATTCCAGAATATTAGATTCTCTTATTGTTGATCCCGCGCGACTTAATCAGGACGAACATCTTTTATTTGGTCAATATTATAAACTTCAGGATGTATTGAAAAAGTACAGAACTATCGAAAAGAACAACTTATGGAATAAAATTGATATCGATAGCGCAACTTACAAGGAGCTAAAACCAATGGATAGCTCAGCAATGGTAGGACAAATCAGGACACGTTTGTTTGTTGTGGGAGATTTAAAACAAGACTCTAAAAGAAATGTTTATGATGAAGAAATGATGGCGGGCATATTAAATTATAAAAAAAGATATGGACTTAAATTAAATTACACATTAACGAGAGAGCATATCGATCAAATGAATGAACCTGTTTCGAATAGAATTCGAACTATTATGCTCAATATGGAACGCTGCCGCTGGATACCAACAAAACTGGCAAAAGCAAATGAATATATAATGGTTAATATTCCGTCGTTTAGGCTGTTTTATGTCAAAAATGGCAAATACGAAATAGTGTCTGATGTTTTTGTGGGTACCAGAATGACAGAAACGGTTATTTTTAGCGGAATGATGGACAGAATAGTTTTTAGCCCATATTGGAATGTCCCGCAGAGTATAATAGATAACGAATTAAAACTCAAAATTGCGGGCGATAAAAACTATCTGGAAGAAAATAATATGGAGTGGAATGGAGGTCGCGTGCGACAAAAACCAGGGCCTAAAAATTCTCTGGGATTAGTAAAATTTATGTTCCCGAATCCCAATGATATTTATTTGCACGATACGCCTGCGAAGAGTTTGTTTGAATTTGAGAAACGAACCTTTAGTCATGGATGTATAAACGTAAAAGAAGCAAAACCATTAGCATTGGCAATTTTAAAAGACAATCCTGACTGGCCGGTTGAAAAAATAGACAAAGCAATGAGCGGAGAAAAAGAAACGCCTTGTGTTCTTAAAAACAAAATTCCAATTTATATCGGATATTTTACCGCATGGGTAAATGATGAAACCGGCGAAATTAGTTTTTTTGCAGATGTTTACGATAGAGACAAACAACTTGATAAACTATTATATTCTGATGTTGTAATGAAATAGATCAATATTCATTTTTAAGAAGAATAAAAAATACCCGTTAGATTTATAAAATCTAACGGGTATTTAAAAAAAATGGTCTACAAGTTCTTATTCATATTTTAAATACTTTAAAATATCTATTTTAGTTACCTGATACGCTTTTGCCGAAACAATTAATAAGGTCAGAACCAATAATGATATAAACGCAATAGTAAACGGGACTACCGAAACTCCAATTCTGAAAGCAAAATTCTCCAGCCATTTTTGCAATAAAATATAAGCCGGAACGACGCCAATCGCAAAACCAATTAAGCAAAAAATAACATATTGTTTTGATAATTCTTTCAATAAAGCATCTGTTTCTGCACCCAAAGTTTTTCTGATAGCGATTTCCTTCAATCGTCTTTCCATAGAAAAAGAGGCCAAAGCAAACAATCCAAAAATGGCAATAATGATTACAACAAGATTTAAAATAAAAAACAAATCCTTCTGTTTAACTTGTTCCTGATAGGTTTTAGCAAATCCTTTATTGACAAATTCATAATCAAAAGGATAATCAGGATTTACATTTTTCTCCCAATAGGTTTTTAGTTTTGCCAAAGTTTCGGTTAAATTATTTGGAGAAACTTTTAAATAAACATTATTAAAATTATTCCATTGTAAAGTTTTAAGATTGATAAAAACCATAGGAGGAACTTTATCCTGAAGTCCTGTAATATGAAAATCTTTGACAACACCCACGATTTTAAATTTCATATTTTCCTCATCACTGTCTTTTCCCCAGCCAGATGTTATAATCGTATTTATTGGATTTTTAAGATTTAAAGTTTTAACCAATGTTTCATTCATTAGCATATTACTAACAGTATCTGATGCAAACTTCGGTGACAAATCGCGACCCTGAACAATTTTAATCTTCATCATTTCAAGAAAACCAAAATCCATTTCAACATTTCTTGGCTGTACATGAATACCATTGTGCGTAAACCCGGAACTCGAATTGGTACTGTTACCAAAAGTTCCTGCAAAAGTAGAAATTTCCTGAACTCCTGAAATCTTCTTAATTTCTTGTTTCATGGTCAGATATTGACTTGTTCTTTTTATGCGTTCCGGAGTATTAAAAGGAACCCTAATTACCTGATCGCCACTAAAACCAAGATCTTTATTCATCATATAATTTACCTGTGAGTTTACAATCAATGCACCAATGATAAAAAAGGCAGCAATTCCGAATTGAAAAATCAACATCGAATTTCGAATCCAGATTCCGCTTTTACTTCTTGAGAAATTCCCTTTTAAAACCTTTAAAGTTTCAAAATTTGAGATATAAACAGCAGGAAATATACCGGCAAGAACGATTACTAATCCAAATATAAAAATAAGCTGCAGGTAAAATTCACTGCCATTCATAGTCAAAGTTTTCTTTAAAAAGACATTATAATAAGGCAGGGAAAGTTCAACAATGGCCAAAGCGAAGAGTATGCCTAAAATTACAATTATGGCAGTTTCAAAAATAAACTGGGTAACAATCTGGCTTTTTGTAGCGCCTACAATTTTGCGGACTCCAACTTCCTTAGCGCGTTTTATAGCCGAAGCTGTTGCCAGATTAATATAGTTTACTAATGATAAAACCAAAATCAAAATTGAAAGCCCAACCATGATATAAAGCAATTGTAAATTACCTTTTCCTTCAGGAAAATTAATTCCTTGCGAAGATTTTGTTCCGTGTAAACGCGCCGTTTTTAACTGATCGATTATAACAGTTGTTTCGCCATTTTCCTTAACGTATTGTGCTACCGTCTGACCACTTTCTTTGGCATCTTTTACTGTTCTGTTGACAAAATTTACATTTTGCATTTTCTTTACAAGTGCATTAGGATCAGTGCCTTTTTTGGCTTTAATCATAAGGCCATAATTGAAATTTCCCCAGCTTGTTTTATCACCTTCACGCTTAACACCGCCAAAAACGTAATTTGGTTCTATAGAAGATGGTCTAATCAAATGATAAACCGATTTTACAGTATAAACCTTATTGTTATATGACAGTGATTTACCAATTGGGTCCTGATCATTAAAAAGTAATTTTGCAGTTTCCTCAGATATGGCAACGCTGCTGTCTTCTTTAAGTATATTAGTTTTGGCTCCTTTTACAATCGGAAACGGAAAAACATCAAAAAAACCATTGTCAGACATCGTGATTTTTTCAGCCATTATCTTTTTATTCTGATATTTTATTGGAGCATTGTCATACCATGTATTATTAAAGAAACAAACAGATTCAATTTCAGGAATGGTAGCTTTGCAGGTTTCTCCAAAAGGTATTGAATTGGATGCCCATGTATTTCCGGTGCCGCCAATTTTGTTTAGAACCTGATAAGAATTCTCTTTTTCAGGATTCCATTGGTCGTATGCATTTTCATTATTCCAATATAAAATGGCAAAAATTACTCCGGCAATCCCAATGCTTAATCCCAAAACATTTAAAAACGAAAACAATTTGTTTTGCCTTAAATGATATATAAATATTTTAAACCAGTTAAAAATCATAGTTTATTATTTTAGAAACGGTTAGTTAGATAATTGACAATACTTTGCAAACAAATCCCACCAGAATTACGATTGCGGTTACAATAAATTTGATCATTTTATAATTATTTAGCGTCCATAAAAACATCTACATTTCTCTGGTTTAGTTTTTCAGAGAATATTACACCATCTTTCATATGAATTGTTTTTTGCGAAAACGAAGCATCATAATCAGAGTGCGTTACCATCAAAATTGTGGCACCTTTAGCATGCAAATCCGTTAAAAGTTCCATTACTTCATTACCATTTTTACTATCCAGATTTCCTGTAGGTTCATCGGCAAGAATAATTTTCGGGTCGTTTACCAAAGCTCTTGCAACCGCAACACGTTGTTGCTGTCCTCCCGAAAGCTGTTGCGGATAATGTTTTAATCGGTGTGAAATATTCAGTTTCTCAGCAATCGCTTCAATTTTTTGTTTTCTGTCAGATGCTTTTACATTATTGTAAAGCAAAGGCAATTCAATATTGTCATAAACAGAAAGTTCATCGATTAGATTAAAATTCTGAAAAATGAATCCGATATTTTCTTTTCGAACATTAGCTCTTCCTTTTTCTTTTAAACCCACCATTTCCTGGTCTAATAATTTATAATTTCCGTCAGTAGCACTGTCAAGAAGCCCAATGATATTTAATAAAGTAGATTTTCCACAACCTGAAGGCCCCATGATCGTTAAAAAATCTCCTTTTTTAATTTCTAAAGAAATCCCGCTTAAAGCAGAAGTTTCTACTTCTTCAGTTCTAAAAACTTTGGTTAAATTTTGAATGGTTATCATATTTTTTAAGGTTTTAATGTTATTGTTTTTTGATTGATGATTGAAACGTATTATTAATTGTTAGTTGTGAATTATTAATTATGAATTGTGCCTGTGACTGAAAACTATTGCTGCGTATTACTAATCGACAATTCTTCAATATCTTTATAATCAGAATACGATGAAGTAATCACAGATTCGCCTTCTTTTAAACCTTCAAGAATTTCATAATACGAAGGATTTTCTCGTCCTAATTTTATATTTCTTCTTTCCGCTTTATTGCCTTTTACAACAAAAATCCATTTTCCGGCGGTTTCCTGATTAAAGCTTCCTTTAGGAACAACCAACGTTTTGTTTTTCTCCGATAAAATCAACTTTACGCCAAAACTAAGTCCGTCTTGCAAAGTGATGTTTTCTTTTGATGTAAAAGCCAGTTCTACTGTAAAATGACCGCTTTTTACTTCCGGAATTACTTTAGTAACCAAAACTTCAAGTATTTTTCCTTTAAATTCTACCTGTCCTTTTAAGCCTTCTCTTAATTTTTCCAAATAAAATTCATCTACTTCGGCTATCAGTTTATAACCTTGTTTAGAGTCGATTTTCCCGATGCTTTCTCCCGCCTGGAATGTTTTTCCCAAAACAGGTTCAAATGATGTTAATCGACCAGATTCCGGAGCAGTAATCAAAAAATTCTTTTTGTTATTTCTCAAAATATCCAAACTCATTTCCATTGTCTGAATAGAACGGTTGATTTGAGAAATTTGCAATTGATTAGATTGTTTTTCTTTTTGAATACTTTGCTGAATCGTTTTTTTGCGTTCTTCCTGAAAACGTAAACTTTCTTTAAAAGTATTCCAGTCATTTTTCGAAATCACATCTTTAGCAAACAATTTCGAGTTCATGTCGTACAATCTTTTGGCGTCATTATAATCGTGTTCTATCAAAACCCAGTCTTTGGTTAAGTTCAGTTCCTGATTTCTAATGTTCAGTTTTCCGGTATTCAAGTTGTTGATTTGCTCGATAATAGCTGTTTCCTGAGTCAGATAATTCAGTTCCGTATTCGGATTATACAAACGAGCCAGCGATTGCCCTTTAGTTACCATGGCACCATTTTCTACAAAAATTTCTTTTACAGAACCACCTTCTGTAACATTTACAAGCATTACATTCAAAGGTTCTACTTTGGCCTGAAAAACCACAAAATCTTCAAAAAATTCTTTTTCAATTTTTTGAACCGTAAGTTCTTCTGCTTTTACATTTAAACTTCTTTTAGTGCTAAAAGAAAAAAAGACGATCACAGCCAAAACTAAAAAAACAGCAATTGCTATTGTCAGATACCTAAATTTTCTATTTTTACGAGGAATTACCTTGTCCATTTTTTAAATAATTTACTGATAATCAATAGGGAAATATTGTGCCACAAAAAGTATTATTTGTAAAGCATTGATTTTAAAGAGGCTTTAAAAAACAATCAAAAAAATAGTGTTCGATAATGAACAGTTGACCGTTCAAAATCGGACAAAAAAGACAACATGCGAAAAAAACAAGCCCAAATATTAGTTGTTGACGATCAGGAAGAAATTCTTTTTTCGGCAAAAATGATTCTCAAAAAACATTTTGAAACCATTTTTACAGCGAATAGTCCCAAAAAGATTATTTCTATTTTAAATGAAAATGAAATAAACGTGGTTTTGTTAGACATGAATTACCGAATTGGTTTTGAAGACGGGCGCGAAGGAATTCATTGGCTAAAAGAAATAAAAACACTTTCGCCGCAAACCATTGTGATTTTAATGACTGCTTTTGGTAAAATTGATACCGCAGTTGAAGGTATAAAAATTGGCGCTTTTGATTATGTTTTAAAACCGTGGCACAACGAAAAATTACTCGAAACTATTGATAAGGCTGTCGCCGAAAGCAGAAAGAATACCAAGAAGACAATAATTGAAAAAGCAGAAAAACGTTATTTTACCGGAACTTCCACCAAAATAAAACAAGCTTATTCTATGGCAGAAAAAGTAGCCAGAACAGACGCCAATGTTTTGATTTTGGGAGAAAACGGAACAGGAAAATATGTTTTTTCGGAGTTTATTCATCAAAATTCAGAACGAAAAAATCAGCCTTTTGTGCATGTAGATTTGGGTTCTTTGAGTGATAATTTATTCGAAAGCGAACTTTTTGGTTATGTCAAAGGCGCATTTACAGATGCAAAAACAGATACACCAGGAAGATTTGAAACCGCACAAAACGGCACTATTTTTTTGGATGAAATAGGAAATATTCCGTTGCATTTGCAATCAAAACTATTGCATGTTTTACAAACCAAAACCGTAACACGTTTGGGCGAAAGCAAAGCCAGACCGTTGAATGTTCGCATTATTGCAGCAACAAACAGCGATATTAAAGCTGAGGTAAAAAATAAAACCTTTCGTGAAGATTTGTTGTATCGAATTAATACAATGGAAATTCATTTGCCGTCATTGCGTGAGCGAAAAGATGATATTGTACCAATGGCAGATTTTATCTTAGAGCAAATTGCTGAAAAATACAATCAAACCGATTGGCATTTTGAGGATAATGTTGCGCCATATTTAGAAAAATATCCGTGGAAAGGAAATATCCGCGAAATGGAAAATAAGATCGAACGCGCTTTGATTTTGGCCGATAATAATACGATTTCTGTGCAGGATCTGGATATTCTTGATTTTGAAGAAATTCAGGAAAACGACGAAAATCCGTTATCAGAAATGGAAAAAACCGCCATCGAAAAAGCATTATTCAAACACCACGGAAATATCAGCAAAACCGCCGAAGAACTAGGTTTATCAAGAGCCGCTTTGTATCGAAGAATTGAGAAATACGATTTAAAAAACACATAATAGTTTTTTGCCACAGATTAAAGGATTGAAATGATTTTTAAAATTTGTTTTTCACGCAGATTTTGCAGATTTAAGCAGATTTTTTATTTGAAATTATTTTTAATCCTTTAATCTGTGGCAATAAAAAATAAAATATGAAAAATTGGAAGTTTTATAACGCCTTGTTTGTGAGAATCTTATTTGTTATGATTCTCTTTTTCATTTGTGTGTTTTTAATTTATAAAATGTTTTATTACAATGCTATTTTGATTGGGCTTTTTGCCCTAGTAATGCTTTTTGAAATGTATTTTTATGTCAAAAATCAATTGCTTTTTTACGACAGAACATTGCTCTCGATGCTTCAAAACGATTTTTCGACCAATTTCCCGGAAGAAAATAAAAACGAAAATTTTAAAAGTATGTATTTTTTATATGAAAGTTTAAAAGTGCAGCAACAGGAACAAACATCAAAAGAAATTGTTTACCAATCGATTTTAAATAATATAGAAACAGGCGTTTTAATTCTCGAAAAAGACAATGAAGAGTGGAATATTTTTTTGATGAACGATTGTTTTTCAGATTTATTCAAAGTTCCAAAAGTGAGTCATTGGAAATACCTTAAAAATTATCTGCCATCGCTTTGCAGCGAAATTGAAAAAACAGAATTTTCAGAACTAAAATCGGCGATTTCGATTAAAATTGAAGAACAGGATGTGCAGACTTTTATTTTGCAAACCTCTCTTACAAAAACCTATAACAAAGAATATTTCATCATTTTATTGGATAGTATTCAGCGTGTAATTGAAAAAAAGGAAAAAGAAGCCTGGATCAATTTGATGAAGATTATTTCGCACGAATTAATGAATTCCTTAACGCCAATACGTGCGCTTTCGCAGAATTTACTCCAGATTGTCGATCAGGAAAAACTCGAAGAAGATGATTTTGACGATATTAAAAGCAGTATTTCGACTATCATAAACCGAAGCGATCATTTGCAGGTTTTTGTCGAAAATTACCGAAAACTCGCCATGCTGCCAACGCCAACAAAAGTAATGACGCCAATAAATGCTCTTTTTGGAGATTGTTTACGAATCATGAATCCGATTTTAAAAGCTGAGAATATCGAATTGGTAAATGATATCAACAGTTCGCGTTCGATTTTAATTGATAAAAACCAAATGGAACAGGTTATTATCAATTTGATTACGAACAGTATTTATGCATTGAAAGAAAAACAGGAAAAGAAAATGTTTCTGTCAAGTTATACAGAAAACAACCGTTTTTTTATCACAATCTCAGACAACGGAAAAGGAATCGATTCTGAAATTCGGGATAAGGTATTTTTGCCATTTTTCACCACCAGAAAAGATGGCGCCGGAATTGGATTAACGCTTTCTAAAAACATCATCGAAGCACACGGAGGTTATTTAAGCTACCAAACGGATGAAGATAAAACGAGTTTTGTGATTTGCCTGATTTGATTTTTTTCACCATATAAGTGATATAAGTTCATTTAACCCTTTGTCAAAGTTTCAACACAATCTTGTCATCCCGAGGAACGAGGGATCTCCGCAAGAAACTCCGCAAGAAACTCCGCAAGAAACTCCGCAAACAAAATCGCCAATCTTTATCGAGCTACTTGTGGAGATCCCTCGTTCCTCGGGATGACAAACAACACGTACACGAAAACCTTGTTTAAAATGAACTTATATTACTTATATGGTAGAAATTTCCGGCTGCCAAAAATGTTTCTCAAAATCTATAATTTGATTATCGATAACTTCAATGCCCTCGTTTTCCAAAAGCTGCTGCATTAAATTGGTTCCGTCAAAATGATGTTTCCCAGTAAGAAGTCCTTTTCTATTGACAACGCGATGTGCAGGAACATCGTCCATATTATGGCAGGCGTTCATGGCCCAGCCGACCATTCGGGCAGAGCGTGCGGTTCCTAAAGCTTTTGCAATAGCGCCATAAGAAGTAACCTTTCCGTACGGAATTTGTCTAGCAATCGCATAAACTTTTTCAAAAAAATTATCCTCAGCCATAAGTTTAAATTATTTACCATTAAGACATTAAATTTCATTAAGTAGAAACTTAAATTTTATCTAAAAGGTAATTAAGAAAGTGAAGTTACAAAGCGAAACTTAATTTTTCTTAATCTCTTAATGGTTCAATTTTTATAAAACCTAAATTTTTAATTTTAATCTGTAGTTATCCGAAATAGTAATTCAGAATATTAAAAAGTGTTACGACGGCAATTAAACCTGTAATGCTTCCAATAATAGTATTCATGTTGCGCATTAGATAATCGGTTTTCTTCTCGATTCTTCCAAAGAAAGCAACATAGCTGTAAAGAGCTGCGAAAGACCCTAAAACAGATCCTAAAACAAAAGTAAAAATAATGTTGTTTTCAAACACAAAAAGATGGTACGAAGCCAAAGTAATGCTCACGACAACGTAATACGGAATCGGGAAAAAATTCAATCCCGAAAGTAACATTCCTAAAAAGAAACGGCTTTTTTTACTGCTTTTTTTAATCTTCGATTTTTTTTTGGTTTTTGGTTCTTTGGCAAGAAATAAAAAGTAAATCGTTAAAAAAGCAAAAATTACAAAACCAACCTCGCGTAATAAAGTTACAACATCTGGTCGGTTATCAATTACCTGCGCAAATAAAACCGCTACAAAAACCTGAAAAAATATGACTAAAACAGCACCAATAACAAACCACAAGGCATTCTTTTTTCCTTCTTTCAAATTTATTTTGGCTGCCGTCATGTTAATCAAACCAGGCGGAATAATTCCAATGAAAGCGGCAATAAAACCTGAAAGTAATGGAGTAAGTAAGGCCATTCAGTTGTTTAATATGTTCGTAAATTTGTTTTCAAAATTAAATTAATCTTTAATTTTGAAGCGAATATACGTAATTGCCTTATTAATTTCTAAATATTGTTTTTCATAAAATGTTTGAAAAGCAGTAACTTCTTCCGGACTTCCTTCATTTGTGTACACATTATGATTTGCATATAAAACTTCATGTCCTTCTCCGTGAAGCAATCCCAGCGTATAACCGTGCATAAATTCGCTGTCGGTTTTAAGGTTTACAACACCATCTTTTTTAAGGATTTTTTTATACAATTTCAAAAATTCAGAATTTGTCATTCTGTGTTTTGTTCTCTTGTATTTAATTTGCGGATCCGGAAAAGTAATCCAGATTTCGTCTACTTCATTCTCGTTGAAAATATGATCGATCAATTCGATTTGAGTTCGAATAAAAGCAACATTGTGCAGTCCGGTTTCAACGGCAGTTTTGGCTCCTCTCCAGAAACGCGCGCCTTTGATGTCAATTCCGATAAAATTTTTGTTTGGATATCTTTCTGCTAAACCAACAGAATATTCTCCTTTTCCACATCCTAATTCTAAAACTAAAGGATTGTCATTTTTAAAGAAATCAGAATTCCATTTTCCTTTTAAAGGCATTAAATCGCCTACAACTTCTTCTCTTGTTGGTTGAAAAACGTTTTCAAATGTTTCGTTTTCTCTGAATCTTTTTAGTTTATTTTTACTTCCCACTTGTACAAAAATTTTCGGCAAAATTAAGGAATATAAACGAATGAAAATAGCTGAATTAGCTTTTAAAATTTTTAGTCGCTATATTTTTATTTTAGCCACGAATTCACGAATTTTTAATTTGCCCATACTGTAAATAAAATTCGTGAATTCGTGGCGAATAAAATATGATTACCCGTAATGCGCTTCCGTAATTGGTTTCAATTTTGGATCGAGTGTTTCATCGTGTTGAGATAAATCCAATCCAATATGTTCGTTTTCTTCTGAAACTCGAAGAGGAATAATGAAATTCGTCACTTTAAACAAGAAATAAGCACCAAAGAAAGTAAATATCGAAACCAAAACTAAAGCCATCATATGATGTGCAAATACGTTCCAGCCACCGTGAAGTAAACTCGCATCTTCACCGTGAGCGAAAATCGCAGTTAAGATCATTCCCATAATTCCGCCAACACCGTGACAGGCAAAAACGTCAAGCGTATCATCAAATCTTTTAGATAAACGACAATTTACAACTGAGTTTGAAACCAAAGCTGTGACGAATCCGAAAAACATACTTTCCGGAACCGATACAAAACCTGCAGCAGGCGTTATGGCAACAAGACCAACAACAGCACCAATACAAGCGCCAAGAGCCGAAACTTTTCTGCCGTTCATTCGATCAAAGAAAACCCACGTTAACATGGCTGCAGCCGATGAAGTTGTTGTTGTAGCAAAAGCCATTGCTGCCGTTCCATTCGCGGCAAGCGCAGATCCGGCGTTGAAACCAAACCATCCAAACCATAACATTCCGGTTCCTAATAATACAAACGGAATATTGGTTGGTATATGATCGCTGTTTTTTCTTTTTCCTAAAACGAGAACTCCTGCCAAAGCAGCAAATCCTGAACTCATGTGCACTACCGTTCCTCCGGCGAAATCTTTTACGCCAAAATAACTTCCTAAAACGCCTGTTGGATACCAAACAGAGTGGCACAAAGGCGCATATATGAAAATCGTGAATAAACTAATGAAAAGTAAATAAGAGATAAATCGAACGCGTTCTGCAAACGAACCCGTAATAATGGCCGGAGCAATAATCGCGAATTTCATTTGGAACAATGCAAATAACATAAACGGAATCGTGTTTGCCAATTGTTTATGAGGCAAAACTCCCACATAATCCATAAAAGCAAAAGTTGTCGGGTTCCCGAAGAAACTATAAAAATGATCTCCGGACCCAAAACCAACGGGTTCTCCAAAAGCCAGACTAAAAGCAACTACAACCCATAAAAGCGTAACAACGCCCAAACAAATGAAACTTTGCAACATGGTCGAAATCACATTTTTTCGACCTACCATTCCGCCATAAAAAAAGGATAACCCCGGCGTCATAATTAAAACCAGACAGCACGAAGTTAACATCCAGGCAACATCGGCAGGAACTATATGATCTGTTGTTCCAAATTCTGATGCTACATAGCTATTTTCGGTAACTGTTGGCCAAAATGCACCTGTAATACAAACAATACTTATAATAATAAAGGAGATGACCCAGCGTTTTTCTATTTTCATTTTTCAAATACTTTATTGAACCCTATTTTTTTTGGGGTCAAAGTTAAAAAAAAATCAATATTTAGATTTTTAGGGCTCAAAAAATAGAGGCTTGATGTTTATTTTAGTTGATTTTGTAAAATTCGATCTCTTTTTTTGAGACAATCTTATTTTGAACTTCTAATTTACAACTAAAATTGTCAATTATATTATAATTAATTTGATATTGGGTTTTGTAAAACGCTAGAAAAGTTAGGATTATAATAAGAAACGCTAAAATTGTTTATTTTTTCTTAAGCTTGTCAATTAAAACATCTTCAACCGGAGATTTTATTTTAGTTACAGCGTCAACTTCATCATTCGGAATTGTCATGGATAAAATATAATGCTGAATTTTCCATTCTTTCCCCACTTTTACTAAAACACCAGATCCGCGACAGATTTTCATTTGTGTATTTAACAATTCATCAAACCAGGCAATTTTTCCCGAATTATCAAAAAAGATATGACGTTCAAGAGCCGTAAAATTCCACGTTGTTCCTTTGTCGAAAAATGGTTTTGCCCAAACCTGAAATTCTTTTTTGGTCCAGTTTTCTGTTGCATCAGTACCTATATAAATCGCATCTTCGCTTAAAGCAGAAAAATAAGCGTCGAATTTTACATCGGCAGCGGCTTTGTGCCAGGCGTCTAGTGTTTGATTGATTTTGTCTTTTTCAACGTTTTGCGCATTTGTAAAAGCGGTAACGAATAATAGAAGCAGGATTGATTTTTTCATATAAAGTTTGTTTTGGTTAAAGTTAGCAAATATTATAATAATCTCGCAAAGTCGCAGAAGCGCAAAGTTTTTTGCTGTAAATTATTTCACGCAGATTTTAAAAAGATTTAAGCAGATATGCGCAGATTTTTTTGCAAATGATTTTAATTAAAAAAAATCTGCTCAAATCTGCATAATCTGCGTGAAACAAAAACTTTGCGCTTCTGCGACTTTGCGAGATTAAACACAAAACACAAACTTAAATTATCTTATATAACTTATATGGTGAAACGTCAAAAACCACTATATTTGAGGGCTTTTAAAATCTACAATCATGAATTCAAAAATACTTATCAGTTCGTTAGTTCTTACTTCAATACTTTTTACTTCTTGCAAAAAAGAATTAGAACCTCAGGAAAATACACCAACATCAGAATTAGTAAAATTAGGATTGATGAAGGATACCACAAAAGTAAATTCGGTTGTTCAAACTCCGGTTCAAACGAATCCAAATACCGTTTTGAGTTCTAATGCCGGACTAAATCCTGCACATGGACAACCCGGACATAGATGTGATATTGCTGTTGGCGCGCCATTAAATTCGGCTCCAACGCAAGGGCAAACGGCAACGGCTCAGCCAACGCAAACCGTTCAGGTAAACCCGACTCAGCAACAAAAGATGGTTACGACTACAACAACAACTGCAGCACCTGTAAAAGTAGGAAAGGGAATGAATCCGTCGCACGGACAACCCGGACACAGATGTGATATTCCGGTTGGATCACCTTTAAATTCGCCAGTTGCAGCAAAACAAACGACAACAAATACAGCTCAAAGCGGAAGCACTTCGCAAAGTTTTACCGTTACACCGCCAGCAAACAATAATGTTCCGGCTTTATTAAGTACCGAAACCCCAACTGTAGCCGAAGGAATGAATCCGGCTCACGGACAACCCGGACACCGTTGCGATATCGCAGTAGGAGCGCCTCTGCCAAAATCTTAATTTTTTTTACCATATAAGTTATATAAGTTCATATAAACTTTGTGGTAAGCTTTGCGGAATAAAAAATTAAAGTTCAGGTTAGTTTTGTGTTAAGCCTGCTATATAAAAAAAACAAACCATATATGTAAGTCATATAAGTTCAAATTAGTTTTGCGTTATGCGCTACTAAATTAAATGAACTCATATGATTTACTTATATGGTTTAAAAATTTACCGGCTTGTTATATAACCACAAACTTTATATGAACTTATATAGCTTATATGGTTAAAAAAAACGTTCAGGACATATTTAGTGTTCTTTCATTTTTTCGAAAGTAGTAGTCAATGATTTTTTTGCTTTTGCCAAAGCGCCGCTAAAGGCTTTTTCTATAGTATCGGCGTGTTCTGTAACCGTTAAGGGCTGTAATTTTGCAGTACGCACTTCGATTACACATTTTTTATCGTTAAGGCTGAATTTCTCTCCGTTTTCATCTCCGAAATGTACTTCAACGCGGGTTATTTTTTCTTCAAAACGAGTTAAGCCTTTTTCTAATTCTTCAGAAAAATAAGCGGCTAATCTTTCGTGTCCTTCAATGTTTTTGTCGGTATTGATTTGAATCTTCATATTGGTTTATATTTAATGATTATTCTCAAAGCTATTTTATTTAGGTTGAAAAGCCAAGTGAGTTAATAAAACATTATGAAATTTTTTTGCGAAAAATTGATCGTATTTTTTGTTAGACTTGACAGATGTCGAAATGTTATTATGGAACGCAGATTTAACGGATTCACTTCGTGAAAACGCGGATAAAAACAGATTTTTTTTATTTGTGATTTTTCCGCCTGCTTGAATTGGAAGTTTCACAATATTGTCAGGCTGAGCGTCCTCGATCCCGAAGTTTCGGGACGGGAGAAGCCCATGCAACAATAAGCAAATAAACTAAGAATTAACTTTTTCAATCAATGCCGAAACCCCACGTTTTTTGGTATCTTTGCAGTCCTAAACTTTAAGATTATGAACTTGACAAAACTTTTGCCCGTGCGGTATGCTGGCGGTATTGGAAACAACTGCAACGCTCTTAAAGGCGTAGGACAGCTAACCCGTTCGGGTTTTATATTTCCCTAAACTTTAAGATTATGAGTGTAAACTCCCTTTCAAAAGAAACAGAATTACGGTTAAACGAATTTTTCAACCAGGCAACTGACCCCGAAAGTTTCGCAAAAGCAATTCGAAGAGTAAATTACCTTCTCGCGATGTCGTTAATGCGAGAATGCGAAACGCTGCAAATCGATCAAAAATCAGTTGAAGAAGGTTACTTCTGGCTTAATGAATTAGCCGAGATTTTAAATCCTTATTTGGATGTTGAATAGTTAAGATTTTGATATTTAATGGAAAAGCCACTGTAGAAGTGGCTTTTTTTATTTTTTGATTTGTTTTTCGTGTATTGCTTTTTCAATTTCAAGAATACACGAATCCAAATTCTTTTTGATATCATTACTCCAGAAACGAAGAATCTTCCAGTTTTGAGATTCTAAATAGGCATTGACTTCTATATCTCTTTGCATATTTCGTTCGATTTTTTTGATCCAGAATTCAGGATTGGTTTGTGGTTTTTTACAAGTTTCCCAGTTTTTTCCGTGGAAGAATTCTGAATCTACAAAAACGGCAATTTTTAATTGTTTGAAAGTAATGTCCGGTTTGCCAAAAACTGTTTTATTGTTTTTTCTATATCTGTAACCTAGATTCCATAATGCTTTTGCCAAACGAACTTCTTCTTTGGTGTTTGTGCTTCGAACAGCTTTCATGTTTTTGGATCTTTGTTCTGGAGTTAATTTGTCCATGTTATAAAGATAATCAACAGAGATAAAAATATAAAACTTATTTTTACTTAAAACAAACAAATGCCTAAGAAAGAAAATACCACATCGTATTGGGCTTTAAAATCAGTTTCAGATGAAGAACAGTCATACAAAAGTAATGACGGTTATGCAGATGAATTTAAAAGTAAATATGTTTATGATGATTTTGTTCCAAATCATAAGCAAATTAAAACTGGTGATATTGTCGCAATTGTAAATAAAAAAGAAGTTTTAGGATTAGCTAAAATATCAAGGATCATTTTATATAATTCTACTAAAGACAGAAGAAGATGCCCAGTTTGTGGAAACACAAATTATGAAGAAAGGAAAACAAAGTTACCAAAATATAGATGCAATCAAGGGCATGAATTTGAAGCCCCTATTTCAGAAACTATCGAAGTTGTAAGATATGAAGCTTTTTATAGTAATACTTTTATTCTTCCAAATATAAAAGTTCCGGTAAATAAACTAAGACCATATTTTCATAAAAACTACAACAGAAATATGTCGATGCAAAGTTTATCTGAATCTTTTTTTGAAGATTATTTTCCAGCTGAACTTCAACAATTAAAATCAGAGTTGAGCTATCCGGATGCAGAAGATTCTGAAAATTATTTAAGTGAAATTTTATCTGATGATTATGTTCCAAGTGAAAATGATGAAAGAGCAAAAGTATATCAGTCTATTGTGCAGCGAAGAGGTCAAAAGAAATTTAGAGATGCAGTAAGGGAAATGTACGGTAATAAATGCGTTGTTACAGGTTGCGAAATACTCGATATATTAGAAGCAGCTCATATTAATCCTTACAAAGGTGAAAAAGATAATCATGCTACAAATGGTTTGCTGCTTAGAACCGATATTCATACTCTTTTTGATTTAGATTTGATTGGGATTGAACCGAATGAATTAAGAATATATTTGAGTGAGACCATTAAAAAAGATGGTTATCAAGTTTTGGAAAACAAATATTTACAATTAATATTTGAAGATAAAAGACCGAGTAAAGAAGCATTAAATTTGAGATGGGAGAAATTTAAATTAAGTAATATTATAGAGAACGACTTTTTGTTTAAACTTCATATTAAAAGTACGTAAATTGATTTCTTCGTCAGGAATTTTAGATTTTTTGTTTAGCGGTGAATCAAATTGTAGTTTAAACTGTAATTCTCTTATTGGATCATCGAAATCTGTTTTAAATCTCCAATTTAAATCAAAAATGTGATACCAAGAACCCCAAGTAGCCCTTTTGTCTGGAGTCTTTTCTGGAAAATGTGTATTATATCTACCGATTACAAATATATAACATTCATTAAAAGAACCGTAATCAATTATACCAAGAGCATTCAAGATTTGTTTTTGAGATGTTAATTCTTGCCAACGGATCATTTTTTCAACCCATTCGTTTGCTTTGTTATAAAAATTATTTGCTTTGGAGTTTCTTTCTTTAAGATCTGTTGAATATTTGTCTTGCCATTTTAATTGAATTAAAGCTAGATTTTGCGTTTTCGTATCAAATAACACGGCGTCAATATCTGTTTCTATTCCTGCAGCTTTTAATTTAATTCTTACGCTACGATCAATTTTTATTATTCTTTGATCTTGAAATAATGAATAGAGTTGATCTCTAAATAAAGCTTCGCGTTCAAGTAATCCTTTTTGATATTCATTAGGATATTTATTTTGCAGTGATTTATGTAAAAATTGCACGGGATGATGGAGGATACCTTTAAGTGAACGCATTACATGTTTATTACCAATTTTGATAAATGGAGGCGAAAAAGCTTTATCGGTTTTAAGATAAATATCAATATTATCTTTCGTTATAGTTAAAAGGTCAAAAATCTCTGTAACATTTTTTAGTGGAATGTCTAAGTAATTCGAGTAACTAATGGCCATTTCTTCCATGGAAAAACATCCTGAAAATAAATTAATTGGATTTAGAGATTCTTTTTTTGACAGATATACACACGCATCAATATGTTTTAATGCTACTCCCATTAGTTCCTCAATGATATTTAAATGTTGTCTATAAGGTATTTTTCCGAATTCAAAATTTTCGTCGAAATCATCATAAATTTGAGAAGTAACTAATCTTATAAAGCCTTTGTCACTGTAAAATTTATCAATTTCAGGATTTGTATCATACCCTAACAGTTTATGAGTTGTTAAATATATTTTTTTTCTGAACTGGTTTTGTATACGTTTTGTACGCTGTGTAATATGTTTTTGTCTTTCTTTAACGACTCCTTTCATCATTTCGAAAAACTGTTCTATTTTTAGAAGTTCATATCTATCGGCCATACCGGTTTTGATATCGACTTCAACAAAATGATTATTAGGATCAATTGTTGAGATTGCAACTAAATTAAGATACGACATTTGCAAATATCTCTCAACACATCTATACTGTCCATAATATTTTAAATTATTGAAACAGTAATCGATTTGGTGTTGCTCTACATATTTTAGGGGGATTGAATCAATATTTAAATCTAACTTTTGATATGCTTTAAATAAGATAAGAGGAAATCCATAATTCATATACATATCCCATTTGATTTTATCAGGATAGGATATTATATAAACAAAGTCTAGAGTTCTAACGAAATCTATCAATGCATCTATACTAATAGTTTTGTCTAAAAGAGAGTCTAAAGTATTTAATTCTTTGTCTAAAGAAGATTCTAGTGCTTTCATTTATTATTTTTCAAAAAAATCAAAATCTATCTCTCACTGGAATACTAAACATAATTAAAAATTATTTTTATAAAATAATAGATTATAATGGACTTTCTGATTGTAAGAAGTTGTTTTTAACTAATATTGGGAATTATGATTTAAGATGAGGAAAATCAACACCAACTCTGTAGCCATATCCAAATGATTGATTTGCAATTCTCTGGGTGTAGTTTTCTTTAAGAATAGTACAATGGATTAAGTTTTTATCTTCCCCCATATAGCTTAAGTTGATATTTTCTATATTATTTTTATCATCAGAGATGTAAGAAGTAAATGGTTTGCATTTCCATTCAATGGCAATATAATTATCATCGTTTTTTAGAAATGAATAATAGCCTTTTTCAGCTTCTTCCAATGATGTTTTATTATTTACTTTTTCACCAGTAACAAAATAAAATTGATTATTAATTTTGCTAGGATTCAAACAATCACAAAGAGGAGTTATGCATAAATAATATTTACCGTTAGATTTAAAAATGTCTCCAAAAATTAATTTTTTACTTTTGCGTTTATCGAGGTTAACACACGAAACCATAGATGCATATTGTACAAGTTTTTCTTGCAAATCAATATCAACATCAATTTCTTCTAATAAATCTTCTAAAAGATTAGTCGACTCGAGTTCTAAATCTAAATTATATTGAGTAAGTTCATTCATCCAAGATTGAATAACAAAGTTTTGAAATGAAATTTTATCAAAAATAAAATCATCACCATTTTTAATTTTATAATTGTTAGCATGATAAAGAAACGCTTTTTTATTAATCATATTAAATTTTGTTCCAATCATAGAAAAATCTTCTCTTAGCTTGTCCTTAAGTTCTAGTCCTAATAAATTTATAATACTATGCGGATTTGATGAAAGGACTTCACTAAATACGCTAAATAGATCTTCAGGATTAACTCCATCGGAGTCATTTTTCTTATGTATAATTAATACAATAACCCCGTTAATCAAAAAACAATCTTTCTCTATTTCTATTCGGATGTTTTTTGTTCGATAAGAATCATCTTTAATCTTATTGCTTAATATGATTTGAGACATGATTAATAAAGATTCTATAGGTGTTTTTGTATTATATTTTTCTTTGAATATATTATGTACTTTATTTTCTAATTTTCTAACATCTTCATATTGTAAAAAAGAAGATAAATTTTTAAATATATCATTCAAAGTTTCCTGTCGCTTGCTGTAAAACTTAAAAAAAGTATAAAATGATTCTTCCTCTTCTTCTAAAAAGTGTTCTATATCTTCAGCTTCGTCCGAGAGATTTTTAAGTTTTTCTTTTAAAGAATTCACCAAAGTATTATAATCATTTTCGGAAAAATGATTATACTTTTGACATAAAACCTTTGATACTGAATTTAGATCTTCAGTATGTGTGTATATTACAATAAATGGAATCCTTTTTGTTGGAATTATTTTATCAAGAATTTTTAAAGTGCTTTCATATTTTATTCCTGTTTGATCCAATTCCCAATCTAATACCATTAGATCTTTATTATGTGTCATGTAATCATATTCAGCCCATTTTTCAATATTTTCAAATTGATATATATCAAGATCGCAATTTCCGTTCTTTCTAAAAGAATGATATAATTTTTTAGGGTCTTCCTCATTAAATTGTTGATTTTTATCGGCATATGGTGCTAAATAATTATCATCAATACAGATAGCGCTTCTAATTGAATTTTTGATAACTCTATTAGCTACTACACTGAAATTATGAGATACTGAAGCCATTTGAGCAACTGGTTCTATATTTTTTTTTTCATTTGACGGATCTATATTTTTCATCATATTTTCAATATTATTTAGATTTAGAAATAACAAAACATGCTCCTTTAAGTTTGTTATAGTCTTTATCATTCGTTGCATATATATCATAACCTATAGCATTTAAATTTTTTTTGGCAAGGTATAAACCTATTCCTCTTCCATCTCTTTTTCTAGTATAGAATAAACTGAAAATATCTTCAAGTTGTGAATCATCTATTTTTTCACCTGAATTCATAATTCGTATTTCTTCATTAATAAGTTCTATTTTTATCTTTCTTTCAGAAGATGGAATAAGCCAGTAATTTGCGTTGTTTATAATATTAAGGAACGTAGGCTTTACAATTGAGTCATATGAGAAAAATTCATATTCTTTAAATGCATCATCAATTTCAAAATCAATTCTATATCTTTTAAATTCATTTTCAAAAAATTCCTGTACATATTTTTGAATTTGAAACCCAGATATGATTTCTTTAGTTCTTCTACTTGTTCTATATAAAGGCTTTAATAGTTTATAGTTTCCTTCTAAATGCTGGAAAGCACTTTTTAGTTGTTTAAAACTATATTCAATACCTAGATTTCTTTTAGAATATTTTTCAATTTCATTGACTGCATCGTTCATTTGAGAATACATAACATTAAATTGGTGATCTATTATTTCGATAGACATTCCAAGTTGTGCTAATTCTTCATAATCTTCTAATTTAGCTTCAAGTTTTTCATTTTGTTCTTCATACCAGCCTCTAAGAAAATCATCATCAACATCAATTTGTAAATTTGAGATATGTTTAATAAATCCTTCAAATGAATTTTCAATTGTTTTTTTCTGTTCATCAATTAAAATATTAAGACTAATAATTTTTGATGAAATGTCATTTTTTTTATCAGAGTCAATTAATTTATAAGATTCCGATTGTTGTACAAATGAATTTATTTGAGATTCTTTTTCTTCAATTAATAATCGGTCGATTCTATTAAAAGAATCTTTTGATATAGATTGAAAATTAGAAAATTGCTTCTCTAAATACCTGATGTGAGAGCGAAATTTATCATTGTATTCTAGCTTTAGGTTTTCGACATTAATTCTATCTCTAGTTTTGTCAACTAATTCTATACATGTTTGAACTTTAGAATCTGTAGCGTAATATTTTTTTTGATAATCTAAATATTCTTGCTCTTGTCTATTTGTTATTTTTGCTCCCTGAGGCTTTTGGATTTTAATACTTCGTAATTCACTTTTTTTTAGGTCTAATTTTTCAAGTAAACCATTATAATTGTTGTAATTGATCTCAATCTTAGAAATTTCATCTCTCAATTCTATTTCTAGGTTTTCAATTTCAATACCTAAATTATCAATTACAGAAGTGTTGTTTTTTAAATTTTCGAGAAATGCTTTTTTTGTTTTTGAATTTTTCTTTTTAGCAGCTTGTTGTTGCTTTAGATGCTTAGCGTTAATTTCGCCCAGCTGATTCTCTCTAAATGTGTCAAATTTCTCATCTTTTCCAGCACGCATGTAACGTTTTGCGATATCAGTAAAAAATTCAATCAAATCTTCTTTAAATTCTCTATACGCTTTGTTTTGAATAAAACCTTCCCTTCCCGCTTTGTCTATTAGATTTGGGTTTTTTTCTCTCTGAAGATCTATATAACCAATGAATCTTCTATGGCTAAAGAAATAAGTACCAGCGCTTAAGGATCTTCTCTTTTCAAATTCTAGAAAGTCATGTTCTGTTCTGCCGTAAGGTAGAACTCTAAAATCATCACGATAAATATACAATCCGCCAAAAGCTTCTAATTTTTTATTAATTATTGTATATTCTTCTGAATTTAAAGTGGAGCTTCTTTGTTCTCCTTCAAATGATCCCCATTCAATACTAAAAGGGCCATATGCCGTTTTTCCGGGTGGTCTGTTTGGTTTGAAAATATATTTTTCTCTTTTGTTAAAGACTTTAATTTCTCCACTAAAAAAACCATTTTCATCAAACTCACCATTAAGCCAATGATCTGCATCACGCATTTCTTCCTTTGTGAAAAAATCATCGATTAAATCATATTTTCCTGTAGCGTCATAAATTAGAAAGTTTGTTGTGAAATCTTTATTTTTGTCTTTTAGGTCATTGTGTAGCCCACTCAAAGAGGCTCTTAAATAAGTTAGAGAATTGTCTTTTTGTAAAGTAATTCTATCCTTATCGGAAAGTTCTAATAGTTGTTCGTGGGGTGTGAAAATTAAAAAAGAAGTTCCATGGTACTCATCTTCGCAAAAAACCTGAACAATTTCATCATTAATAAAATTAGGAATTTTTAAAGTTTTCCAATCTTCAAGAATTTTACTTCTGAGCTTAATTTGTTCTTTCCATTTATTTTCTTCTAAATTTAATTCAAATTCGATATTGGCTTTTTCAATATTGGCTTTAAATGAATCTACACTATTAAAAGAGAACATAGGTATATTTAAATCTTCGAGAAAAAAATCATAATTATCTAAAATTCTCCAATCCATTAATAAAGCATTTGCCTTTTCTCCTTTTTTCTTTGAAATCATTAACATTTGTGATCCTAAAAAAGATACTGAAAGTCGACCAATACCTTTTTCTCCCATAGGAGTTCTTCTATTTAATCCAAATTCTTCCTGTATTTTTTGATTTCTTGCTTTAGAATCTGTTCCTAAGACAAACCATTTGTTGTCAATATCGATTTCAGACATCCCGAAGCCATCATCAGAAAGTAAAAAAATTGGTTTTTCATTATCTTTATAAGTATCTAAGAATAGTTTACAAATTAGGTTTTTTGCATAAGCATCATAACCGTTTTTCCATAATTCTGAAATTGCAGTAGGTAGATCTGCAATTTGTCCCTTACCTAATAATTCTACAGCTCTTGCTTTTGCTCTAAATTTTGCCATTTAGATGATTTTTTGTTATTGATTCTCCAATACATTTTGCGTATTTTGGAGGAACTGCATTACCAATTAATCTGGCAATAGCAGCAGTACTTGAACCGTGAAATTTGTAATTTTTTGGAAATGACTGTAATGTTGCTCCTTCACGTAAAGATAAAGCTCTGTTTTCTTCGGGATGTGCAAAACGACCGTTTGATATACTGAAAAACTTTGTAGTTATTGTAGGTGAGGGTTTGTCCCACCATAAACGACCGAAAGTATCTTTGAACCAGTGATCTTTTCCTATAAAACATGGCAACTGTAATTCTGGATCATTTGCAAAACCAAGTCTGTCACCGCCGTCTTTTTTAATTTTCTCTAATCTCCTTTTATTGAGTTTAGAGACAGTTGGAACTGTATGAATAAATTCTGTATTGTCTTTATGGCCATCATTAATTTTAGCAAAACCATTTGATTCTCCTATAACATCTCTAACAGTAACTTTTTTTCCTTCTTTCTTTATTGGATTTATCTTTTCTGTAGTTACTCGATTTGCGATTAGGGTGAATCTTTTTCTACTTTGTGGAACTCCGTAATCAGAGACATTATGAACTTCAAAATGAACTACATAGTTGTTTTTCTCTAACCAAATTATAAAATCTTCTAAACCACTTTCATTTTTCTTTCTAAGAACACCTGGGACATTTTCTACTACGACATATCCTGGATTAAAGTATTTTACAAATCTTGCGAATTCAATTAAAAGATTTGCGGATTTTGTAGATTTATTTCTGTTAGTATTTATGATACTCCAAAATTGACAAGGACTGCAACCAATCAAAATTAAATCATCATCATTCTTATTTAAATTTAATTTTGCTTCAAGCTCATCTTCCTTTAGATTAAAAACATCAGCATTAATAAACTTATTTTCACCAATATTTGCATCATAGGTCCTTCTACAATTTTCTTCATTATCAATTCCTGCTAGAACATTTATACCTGCCTCTAACATTCCATAACTCATACCGCCGCCGCCACAAAAAAAGTCTACTGCTTTTAAAGTATTAGTTTTATTTTCCATAATTAAAAATAGTTCCTGAATGTTTACTTCAAGTGCTTTTGCAATTATTAGAACGAAATACTTCTCTATTTAGAATATTCGTTTCATTTGCAATATTAGTAAAATTTTTCTCTCAAATTGTTTTAATATACAATTCAAAAACAAATATACTTTATTAACTAATTACATTTTATGGAAAACCATAATACATTAAAATTAATATAGGCAAGTATATCAATAAATAAAAAAACATAGTAGAGTATATATACGTGTTTTTATTATAAAAAGAACTTTATTTCTCCTTCCCCTTCTTCCCCCACTTAATTTTCATTTTCCCTTCATCATCGACCGCAACCAAATGCAGCACAATCCCGCGATCGCGAACGGCGTCGCGTTCTTCCTGACTGGCAAGTTTGGCGTCGTTTTTAGAGTTTCGGAGTGGGATGGTGAGGGCGAGATTGGTGCCTCGGCCAAAAGAATAAATTCCGTTAATGTCTAAGTTTAGCACATTAGAACTGATCAGTAGGTTGTTGATATCGATTTGCTCGCCGCGCATGTTGAGGTTTCCGGACAAATCGCTGAAGGTTATATTCTGAACATCGCGAAACGGAAAAGCAAAT
The DNA here is from genome assembly GCF_000834715.1 of Flavobacterium sp. MEB061. NCBI lineage: Bacteria > Pseudomonadati > Bacteroidota > Flavobacteriia > Flavobacteriales > Flavobacteriaceae > Flavobacterium > Flavobacterium sp. MEB061. Next base: position 151,847 of record NZ_JXQR01000007.1, read on the forward strand.
TTGCCCACTTTTACAATCGGTTCAAAATTGAGTAAAGCGCCCTGAGTTACCTTAAAATCGAGTTTTCCGTGCATCGAATTGGTCAGTAATTCACCCCGACTGTTTATGAAACCACTCACATTGGCGTGACTGCTCAATCTGCCTTTTATGTTTTTGGGACTAAAAGAGGTGATTCCGAAATTGTTGAAAGACTTTAAAAAACTCGCAATATCAACACGATTTACCTGCGCGTTGGAGACAAAATTATAGTTCTTGCCATTTGGCGAAATTGTAGTATTAAAAGTAATGCTCCCGCCGGAAGTTTGCAGTGAACCGTTTTTAATTACAAGGTGCGAATCGATCATCTGGATTTCGGCTTTTGTGTTTGTGGCGGTCAGTTTATTGTAGTTTATTTTATCGGCTTTGATGTTGATGTCTACCACGCATTTTTCGATAGCGTTTCGCAATTGGTCAGACATGGTGGCTTTTTTGGCCGTGACTTTCTTTTTTTGAGAACTCGCCAAAACACCCAAAAACTGTTTTAAGTCGATATTTGGGCAATAAATATCCCAGTTTACAATCATTTTTTCGGGAGCGTCGTAATATAAATTCAGGAAATTATCGATTTTGCCTTCCAGATAAATGATGTTTTTGTTGTGTTTGTAAGCGATTTTTTTAATCAATAACGCTTTTTCGGTAAAGTCGAGCTGAACGTTTACTTTTTCGGCGTGAAGATTCTTCGGAATAAAATGAAAAGAAACATCTTTTACGTTTACATTGCCAATAAATCGCGGTTTTGTAATGTATAAATCGACTATATCAAACTGAAATTTTAAGTTGGCCGAAGCGTGACCTTCGGTAAAATGAATCCATTTTTCGGTGTCTTCTTCGTTGAGGTTCTCAATATCGAAATCAGAATTTACAATTCCGGTTGCCAGTGGTTTTTCTAAATTATTAATCACAGCCTGCGGAATTGTAAGCGGAATATTTTTGTATTTACCCGAAAATCGGGTTAAAATAACGGCCGAATTGGCGTCGTTAAAACCGTCTTTTGGCTTGAAATTATTGGTAAAAATGCCTTTAAAACCACAATCGGTAATTAATCCATCGGGAATACTGAGTTCGTTATTTTTTACTTCGGCCTGAACGACAATTTTCGGATCGCCTTCCTGATTAAAATCGCCTTTAATGTCGCAATTCACATCGATTTCTTCTTTCAAATCAAATCGGTTAAGTTTCGAACTAATGTTTGCCGATAATAAATTGGATGCATTTTGCCATAAAATTGTTGTTGAAATATTGATTCCGAAAAGGGCTTTTCCTTCAGTAAGATTAAAAAAAGCAATAATGTCAAAAGAGTCAGTTCCGATTTTCAGGTTTTTGGTGACAACGTCAATCTTTTCTTTTTCATCAGAATAAGAAACATTAAATGTGCCTTCGAGAATTTTTTGTTTCGCAAAACTGCCGTGAACGGTATTAAAAGCCAGACTTTCAATATTGGTTCTCAGGTAAACATCGGTTTCCCAGTTGTCTCCGTCAAAATCAACTTTCGATTTTAAACTTTCGATTTCAAAATCAAACAATTTATGTCCAACGTGATTGTCTAATGTAAAATGAACGTCGTTGAGGTCGATTTGATCAATGCTGGTTTCGGTATCAGATTTATCTCCTGCCGATTTTTTCTTCTTGGGTTTAAAAAGATTAGCATTCGAATATCCGTTTTCGGCTTTATACACATAAATATCGGCGTCGTTAATGAGCATTTTATGAATGTTGATTTCGTTTTGCAGTAAACTCCAAACATTTAAACGGACTTCGATTTCTTTGGCTTTCAATAAAGTATGTTTGTGAATATGCCATTGATTGTCTTTGATTTCGACATCTTTTAAAGCCAAAGTAAAATTCGGAAAACCGGTTAAAAATTTATATTGAAAATCGCCAACATGAAATTTCCCATTTATGTTTTCATTAATTTTTGTGTTGATTTTAGCAATGATTTCGGTTTTATTTTGATTAAAATAAAACGATAATGCGCCCGATGCAATAATCACAAACGCAATGCATCCTAAAATAAAAAAGCCAAATCGTTTGGCATATATCTTAAAATGAGAGGATTGTAAAAAGCTTTTTATGTGGTGTAAAAGTGCTTTCATAATAAATGAAGTTTCCGGAACATTAAAGATAGCATAAAAAACTGACGTTATTTTTAAAATACGTCATTCTGTAGTTTAAGTTAAATCTCACAATTTTAAAACATGGGATTAATATAATAAATGACAATGCATTTATAATGAAAACTAATTTGGTAATGGTGTTTGATTGGTTTTTAATTTTTAAATTTGTACTCTAGTTTGATACTTAAGTTAATCAGACGATAAATTTAAAAACGATAGATATTATGGCATTAGCAATAACAGATGCTACTTTTGACGAAGTAGTTTTAAAATCAGATAAACCAGTAATGGTTGACTTTTGGGCAGCATGGTGCGGTCCTTGTAGAATGGTTGGTCCAATTATTGACCAAATCAGCGAAGAATATGCAGGTAAAGTAGTGGTTGGTAAAGTAGATGTAGATGCTAACCAGGAATTTGCTGCAAAATATGGTGTGCGTAACATACCTACCGTTTTGGTTTTTCATAACGGTGAAGTAGTAGGTAAACAAGTAGGAGTTGCTCCGAAACAAACTTACTCTGATAGTTTAGACGCTTTGTTGTAATCGTAAGATTATGATTTATATAAAAGAGGTTTGACGAAAGTCAAGCCTTTTTTATTGGAATAAAGTTTTTTTTGCCACAAATTTCACAAATTATTTATTTTAATTGTGCTTAAATTTTTCACGCAGATTTTAAAAGATTTAAGCAGATTTACACAGATTTATATATGAGTAATATCAAAATTAAATCTGCTTAAATCTGCCAAATCTGCGTGAAAAAATCTTTTAAATTCGTTGCAAAAATTTGATTATTTTAATTCGTGAAAATTCGTGTAATTAGTGGCAAAATTTAATCGTAAAAGTAGTTCCTAAATCCGGTTTTGAGCAAACTTCGATTTTGCAGTTTATGGCTGTAGCCAAATCCCGAATTAAATGCAATCCGAGACCAGATTTGATTCCGATGACTTGTGAATCGTCGTAAAGCGCTTTGAATTGTTCCTGAGTTCCGCCCGTGCCATTATCTGTAATCGAAAGATAGGTTTGGTTGTTTTCGTGCCAGGCTTTCCAGATTATTTTCCCGTTGGAGGTTTTTGCTAATGCTTTTATGGCATTTCCGGTTAGGTTTCTAATAATGGTTTTTAGGTAATTTTCATCGGTATTTATAATACTATTTTCCATATTTTCGAATAAAAGCTGAATGTTTTCTACACTTGCAAAATGCTTTTTTGTTTCTTCGAATAAAGCGGCAACTTCTATTTTTTGAAGATGAGGTTTAAAGCTTTCCATTTGTCCTTTGCTCCACAACAAAATATCTTCCATGGATGACAACAGATTTTCGGCTCCGGAAATCACTTTGGTCTGCATTCGTAAAGCGGTAGCTTCGTCAATTAATTCCGGACTTTCTTTTTGAAGATGTAAAAAGTGAATCAAATTCGAAACCGGACTTCGTAAATCATGATTCAAAATGCCAAAAAAGCGCGCCTTGATTTTATTGGCTTCGTCGAGTTCCTTATTTAAAAGCTGTAATTTCTGGTTGGTTTTCTTTCTATTTTGGTTTTGTAGAAAAAGCAACAATCCGATAATTCCAACCAAAATCATTCCTGAAATTAAATAGATACGTTGTTTTTTAGCATCGGCAATCTGAATGTTTTTAATGGTATTTTGAGCCGAAAGATTTTTAATTTCCTGTCCTTTGGTTTTGTTTTGATAACGAGCCTCGGCGTTGGCAATATTCTGTTTAGCTGATTCCTGCATCATTTCGTCATTATATTTGCTGTAGATTTCGTTGTATTGGTAGGCTTTTTGCCAAAGTCCAAGTGCAGCGTAACTTTCAGATAATTTTTTATTGATCATAACATATGATTCCTTATCATAAGTCAAAGCGTTTTTTGAGGCCGATTTCAGGATTTCGATTGCTTTTTTGTAATCCCGTTTTTCATATAAAACTCTTCCTAAAACGGTATTGGCTTCCATAATTATGTCATCATCATTTGATTTTTTGCCTAATAAAACTGCTTTTTTAGCATAATTATGGGCTGTATTTAGCTGGTGTTTATCTACGTAATATTCAGACATGCTTCGGTTTGCAAAACTTAAATTGAGAAATAAAGAGTCTTTTTCTGAAGGATAGCTGTAGATTAATTTGTAATATTTTTGAATGCTGTCTATTTTTTTTTCGGCTACAAAACACTGAATATAATAATTGCTGCAAAAAGCCATTATATACGCAGACGTTTTTATATAAGGTTTAGAATATTTTAAATATTCAATTGCCTTATCAAATTGTTTCATTTTGATATAGGCACTTGCAATCTGGCAGTAAGAAACTCCAATATTCTCGTCGTTTGCAACGCTTTTTGGAATTTGTTTTTTGTAAATTATCGCTTTTAACTGATATCCAATAAACGTTTCGTATTGAGCATAATCTAAATAATATTCTCCCAGACTTCCATATAAAACGGCTTTTGTGTAAACGCTTTTTGTGGTGTCAACTACATTTTTGATATAGAGTACCAAAGATTTTCTTTTTGTGGTATCATTTAATGCATAATAGATGTAATTAAGCCGCATTAAAGCAGAAGTTTCGTTCTTGAGATGCCTTGCTTTTTTAGCATATTTCCAGGCTAATTCATAGTTAACCAATGCTTCCTGATATTGGTTGTTATTGAATTCATAAGCCATTCCTCTAAAAAAATAGAATTTACTTAAATAAGCCGGATGGTTTTGAGAGAGATTAATGCCTTTTTGTGTACTGGATATAACTTTAGAATATTCATCTAAATTCAAGATATCGCGCGTGTAATTTAATTGTGCCTGCAGCTTTTCGGGAATGGTTTTATAGCGGGATAAATTGGGTTCTTGTTGTGCCAAAACAGAGAAAGTAATAAAATACAAAAACAAAATCCCTATTCGTTTCATGCCAAAAGGTTTAGATTGTCTTTATAGCTTCTGCCAACAGGAATTGTAATGTTATTATTAAGAAGAATTTCAGAAGAATTTATTTTTTGGATAAACTGTTTCTGAACCGCAAAACTTCTGTGAATTCTAATAAAAGACTGAAAATGATTTTCTTTCAGAAGATTTCCGATACTCGATAAAACGCAGTGTCTTTTTTTATCGGTAATAATTAAGGTATAATCTTTTAATGCTTCGAGATATAAAATTTCATGAAGCTTTACTTTCGTTTGTTCGTGACCTTCCTTAATATAAATGGTATCGCCGCCAATACTTGCTTCAAAAAGAGACGCTTTGAGTTTGATTTCTATAAATTCTTCAATGCGGCTTACAGTTTGTGCAAAGCGATCCAGTTTTAAAGGTTTTACGATAAAGTCGAGCGTTTCAATTTCAAAACTTTCAACGGCATGTTCCGGATGTGCGGTGATAAAAATACAAACCGGAATTTCGAGCGCTTTTTTTCGAAACTCAATGCCGCTTAAACCCGGCATATCAATATCCAGAAACAAAACATCGATTTTTTCTTTTTCGATAATCGAAAGTGCCTCTTCAGCCGATTCAAAAACACCTAAAATATCCAGAATGGGAAATTTCTTGGCAAACGAAATCACCGTTAGCCTGTCAATTTCGTCGTCATCGATAATAATACAAGTGTATTTGTTGGTCATTTAAGTTGATTTTACGTCGTCTGTCTATTTAAAATGTCGTCTGTCTATTAGCTGTTTTCAGGCCTGTTTTAATCACGCAAATTTGTCCTGTAAATAATTCATCAGCCAAAAATAAACAAATTTGTTACTCGGCTGACTTTTACAAAAATAATGTTATTGACCTAAATAAGAACTATTTAATGAATTTTTTAAAACCAAATTATTATGAGAATTTTTAAAACCATTTTTACTCTTTTATTACTTGCCCTTTTTACAATTTCATGCAGCAGTGATGACGGAACCGACGGAATTAATGGAGTTGATGGACAACCCGGAGCAACGGGCGCAACCGGAACGGCAAATGTTATTTACAGCGCATGGTTAACTGCCCCAACTGCAGTTGCAGAAACGGTAGATGGTACTTCGGGAATGTCTACAACACTTAATGTACCACAATTAACAGATGATATACTTTCAAAAGGAACTGTATTAGTTTATGTGTCTTTTGGATCTGGTACATTTTCATTGCCTTATACATCAACAGCAGGTGGATTTGTAAATACAATTACAGCTGTTTCTACGCTAAAAAAAATCAAACTTTTCAGATTTAGACATGATCAGGGAGGAACTGTAAATATTCCAACATCGCTTACATGGAGATATATTTTGATTCCCGGAGGTGTTGCAGCTGCGACATCAAAAATGGCAAAAGTGGATTATTCTAAAATGAGTTATGAAGAAGTTTGCGCGCATTTTAATATTCAGCAATAACCAAAAAGGCATCATTTAGCTTTTAAACCAATAAAACCAATTCAATACAATTTTTAAAATACTATTATTATGAAAACTTTAAAAACCATTTTAACTCTTTTTACAATCTCAATTTTTGCAGTTTCATGCAGCAGTGATAATGATAAACCAGATCCGGTTATGTATGATTCCGAAAATCCGCTTGAGGCTTATATGTCGACCTCAGGATTTTATCAGAAAGCAGCAGATCAAAAAAATGCAGGAATTTATGAATACGGTTTCAGCTTTAAACCAACTGTAACCGGAAAAATCAATGCTATTATTGTGAAAATTCCGGATGTGAATTCAACGTTGAGAGTGACTTTGTGGGATGCAGCGACTAAAACAGTGATCAAATCTGAAATGGTAAATGTAGCTACCGCCAATGTTACAGTCGAAAAAACGATTACACCAATCTCGCTTACCAAAGACAAAGAGTACTTTTTTACGGTAAACAGCGATGACTGGATCAACAGAACAAAAGCCGACGGATCTGCAGCAACTTATCCTATCGTAGCCGGAAATATTACCATTACAGGTTATGCATATATCTCAAGCACTGCTACAGAAACGCTTTTCCCAACGAATGCACGTAACACGTATTACGCTGGAGACATGACATTTAAATTTCAGCAAACAGAATAATTTTGGAATAGTTTGATTTAGTAAGTTTTGAAAAGGCTTGGCGTTAGTCGGGCTTTTTTTTTGCCACGAATTCACGAATTTTTTTATTTGATCTTTATAATGAAAAATAATTGGTGAATTCATGGCGATTTTTTGAAACAGATTAAAAGAAAACCTTCTAAACCCAAACCTTTTTTTTATTTTTAACGAATCTTATATTCCTTTAAAAATGAAAATCTTCTATAACTTTCTTTGCATTTTTACGATTGTAACAATTGGTTTTTCTCAAAAACAAAAAGAAGGCGTTCATTTAGAAAATGGCGTTTCAGAACAATTGGCTATTTTTAGAAAACATCAAATCTCGGATGTTTCTTATGATTTATTATTCGAAATTCCATATCAAAAAAATGAAGATATTAAATCGGAAATGAAGCTGCATTTGACTTTATCAGATATAAGTCAGCCTTTGTATTTGGATTTTAAGGAGAAAACACAGAACATAAAATCAATTGAAGCAAACGGAAAAAGTATTACCGTTTTACACGAAAAAGGGCATATTATTATTCCTGTTGAAAGTTTGATTTTAGGGAAAAATAAAATTGCAATTTCATTTATCGCCGGTAATTTATCATTAAACCGAAACGATGATTATTTATATACTTTACTAGTTCCGGATCGCGCAAGTACGTTGTTTCCGTGTTTAGATCAGCCGGATATTAAGGCGACTTATAATATGGCTTTACAAGTTCCAAAAGATTGGTCAGTTTTGGCTGGGGCCGATGTAAAAAACAAATCTGAAAAAGGTGATTTTGTCAATTACACTTTTAATGAATCAGATAAAATGAGTACGTATTTGTTCTCCTTTGTTGCCGGGAAATTCAAAAGTGTTACTCAAAAGCCTGGTAATCGAGAAATGACAATGCTGTATCGCGAAAACAATCCCGAAAAACTTCAGACAAGTACCGATACTATTTTTAAATTACACCAACAATCTTTAGAATTCTTAGAAAAATATACTAATTATCCGTTTCCGTTTCAGAAGCTGGATTTTGCGTCGATTCCTGAATTTCAATATGGCGGAATGGAGCATGTTGGAGCTATTCAGTACAAAGAATCGGCTTTGTTTTTAGACAATACCGCGACAGACGAATTAAAATTAAGCCGTGCCAAATTAATCGCTCACGAAACTTCGCACATGTGGTTTGGCGATTTAGTGACCATGAAATGGTTTGATGATGTCTGGATGAAAGAAGTGTTTGCGAATTTTATGGCAGACAAAATCATGAATCCGATTTTCCCGAAAATCAATCATAATCTGCAGTTTTTTACAACGCATTATTCAGGGGCTTTCGCCGAAGATCGTTCTTTGGGTACACATCCGATAAGACAACATTTAGACAATTTAAAAGACGCCGGATCGCTTTACGGAAGCATTATTTACAACAAAGCGCCAATAATGATGCGTCAATTAGAAGCTACAATGGGCAAGGAAGCTTTCCAGAAAGGAATTGAAAAATACATTAAAAAATACGCCAATGACAATGCTGACTGGAATAATCTTGTAGAAATTCTGGATGCTGAAACACCGCTCGATATGAAAAAATGGAGTGAAGTTTGGGTGAATAAATCAGGAAGAGCGATTTTTTCGGATAAAGTAGAATATGATGCTAAAAACCGAATCAAAAAGTTCGAAATCAATCAACAAGCCGAAGATAAATCGAATAATATCTGGCCGCAGGTTTTTCAAATAGGGTTGATTTATGCTGATAATGTAAAAGTAATTGATGTTGCCATAAAGGATAAAAAAACGATCTTAAAAGAGGCAATCGGACTTGAAAAACCATTGAGTATTATTTACAATTATAATGGTTTTGGTTACGGTGTTTTTCCGCTTGACGGGAATAATTTAAACTTTATTTCAAACTTAAAAGATGAGGTTGCAAGAGCATCGAGTTATAGTAATCTTTATGAAAATACCTTAAAGGGAAATATTGCACCAACTAAAGCTTTTGATTGTTTTTTAAAAGGAATTCAACTCGAAGAGAACGAATTAGTTTTAAAAATACTGACAAATAATGCAAGCAGTATTTTTTGGAGATTTCTAACTGAAAAACAACAAAACGCCACTCAAAAACAATTTGAAGATTTAGTTTACAATCGTTTACAGACCAATTTAACGGGGAATATTAAAAAGACTTTGTTTAATTTATTTAGCTCAATTGCGTATTCAGATCCGGCGAAAGCCAAATTATATCAGATTTGGAATAAGGAAATTGTGATCGCAAATTTGAAATTAAACGAAGACGATTATACCAATATCGCTATGAATTTGGCTATCTTTAAGCATGAAAAAGCAGATGAAATCCTGAATAAAGCGAAAGCAGCAATCACAAATCCGGACAGGCAAAAGCGATTTGAGTTTTTATTACCTTCATTATCAAAAGAAGAATCTGTTCGTGATGCTTTTATTCAATCTTTAAAAGAAGAGAAAAACAGAGAAAAAGAATCGTGGGTTTCATCTGCTTTAGGAAATGTTTTTCACCCTTTGCGTCAGGAAAGCGCTCAAAAACATTTGAGATTTTGTTTGGATTTGACCGATGAAATTCAGCGAACCGGAGATATATTTTTTCCGAAAGACTGGCTAAGTGGAACCATTGGTCGTTATTCTTCGAAATATGCTTTTGATGAAGTACAGCAATTCTTAAAAGAAAACCCTAATTTTAGTCCGATATTAAAACGAAAATTATTTCAGGCGACAGACGCTTTGTATCGCGCCCAAAATATTAAAAAAGAAACCGAATGAAAATTGAAACGGAAATAGAGAAAGTCTCGAGTTTTCAGCATCTCGAAATGCTGGCAAATCAGGTTGTGGAAGGTTTTATATCCGGAATGCATAAAAGTCCGTTTCATGGATTTTCTGCCGAATTTGCCGAGCATAAAGTCTATAATGCAGGAGAAAGCACCAAACATATCGACTGGAAATTGTTTGCCAAAACAGATCGTTTGTATACCAAACGTTTTGAGGAAGAAACCAATATGCGCTGTCATATTATTGTCGATAATTCGTCGTCGATGCATTATCCGGAACTAAAATCGAATCAGCCTTTTTATGAAAAAAAGATTGGTTTTGCCGTTTTGGCTTCGGCAGTTTTGATGAATATTTTAAAGAAACAACGCGATGCCGTTGGTTTAAGCGTTTTCTCAGATAATTACGAATATTACGCTCCCGAAAAAGGAAGCGATCGTCATCATAGAATGCTGCTCAATAAATTAGAACAATTATTAGAACAGCCAAAAGTCAAAAAAACCACCGATACGATTACGTATTTGCATCAAATTGCAGAGAAAATGCATCGTCGTTCGATGATTATTTTGTTTACAGATATGTTTCAGTCAGAAGATGATGAGAAGTTATTTAATGCTTTACAACATTTAAAACACAACAAACACAGAGTGATTTTGTTTCATGTTGTTGATAATGCAACAGAGTTAAAATTTGATTTTGATAACACGCCAAGAAAGTTCATTGACTTAGAATCTGGCGAAGAAGTATCTATTTTTGCCGATAATGTAAAAGCAGAATATGAAAAAAGGGCAGAAAGTTATTTTAAAGAACTCGCTTTAACCTGCGCGAAGAACCAAATTAAGTACGTTCCGGTAAATGTGGGCGACAATTTTGAAAAAATATTGACTACATATTTAGTTGAAAAACAAAACTTTGGCTAAGGAATTAAAAATATATTTAATTTTTTTTATCAAAACACTTGCAGAAATGAAATTCTGTACTATCTTTGCAACCGCAATAACGCAGAGGTTTGGTAGTTCAGTTGGTTAGAATACATGCCTGTCACGCATGGGGTCGCGGGTTCGAGTCCCGTCCAGACCGCAATATTGGGAAAAGCCTTTCTTAACGGAAAGGCTTTTTTGCCCAAATACGGTATCTAAGATTAGTTGTGTTGTTTTGCTACGAATTTGTAACTCGTAGCTGGTTTAGTAGTTAGACCAATGAAAAGCTTTCCACTTTTGTGGATGGCTTTTTTGATTTATAGCTATTTGGTAAATTCCAAAATTTTAAATTCCCAATTCCAATTTTATATTCTTTGTTTGGTTTAACCGCGAAGAGCGCTATCCCGATAGCTATCGGGAACGCAAAGGTTCGCAAAGTTTATTCATAGCTTTGCGAACCTTTGCGCTTATAATGATTTATTGAATTGGATTTAAACATAGCCTGTGGTTTCAACCACGGGCTATGTTTAGCAAGGTGATGAATATTTTTGTATGAAAAATCTTTGTCAAAGTTCGTGAATTTGACAAAGATCTGCGCATTTAATTGGAATTTGGTCCCGAAGTCTCGGGATAAAATATTGGGATTTAACCTTTTAAAATTTTATCAATTTTTATTCGTAAAAACCCTTGCAGAATCAAAGTTCTATTGTATTTTTGCAGTCACAATAACGCAGTTGGTTTGGTAGTTCAGTTGGTTAGAATACATGCCTGTCACGCATGGGGTCGCGGGTTCGAGTCCCGTCCAGACCGCAAATATTGGGAGAAGCCTTTCTTAACGGAAAGGCTTTTTTGTTTTAGAAAGTTTTCTAAAATAAATTCCAATCTTTTTAAATTCCAAATTCCAATGAAACATATTCAGTTTGAGTTTGGAATTTTTTATTTGGAATTTAAATTTCCCTACATTTATATATCCCAAGAAATTTTTTCAATGGAACAATCAACTTTTAAAGTAGACAAGTATTACATCAAAAAAGTAGATGCCGATAAAAAAAGCATTTACTGTCATCATGATTTGATGGGAGAATTGTTGGTTCCGACACACAAACATGATAAAGCACAAATGCTGTATGCCGAAGGCGATGTTGTTTTTGTAACTACAGAAACCAAAACCTATTTCTTGCCGGCACGGCATTTTATCTGGATTCCGGCGAATGTGGCACACAGCATTCATCCAAAATCTGAAAATGTGATGATGCGAAATTTGTATTTTCCGGTTGAAAAAAATGAAGATGAATTTTATCAAAACGAAGGTATTTATCCGGTGAATAATTTACTGCTTCAAATGATGCTTTTTACCAATCAATGGAATGGCGATTTGAAGAAAGGAAGTCCGAATTTTGTGATTGCAAAAGCGATAAAAGCGATTCTTCCTCAAATATGCCTGACCAATTTACCACTTGAATTGCCTTTACCAAAAGACCCGCGTTTGGGTAAAATCCTGCGACATATTGAAAATAATCTTGGAGAAACAATTCTGTTTGCCGATGTGGCGCATGAATTTGGTTATAGCGAACGCTCTTTGTATCGCTTGTTTCAAAAAGATCTTAAAATGTCTTTCATCCAATATTATACTATTCGCAGAATTTTGAAAGCGATTGAACTTTTGCTTGACAGAAAACTTTCGGTTAAAGAAGTTGCGCAGGAAGTTGGCTATAGCAGCGTACCGACATTTAGTAATACTTTCTTTAAAATCCTCGGTCAACGTCCTTCGGATTATTTAAATGGAGAGGATGTTTTGAGGAAAAAATAGAAAGTGAATAATGGCACACGGATTTGACGGGTTTGAGCGGATCTACACAGGTTTTGTTTAAAAATCATGCGATTGTCTGAAGCCAAAAACCTACTTGATGATTTTATTTACTAAAAATAATCCGTGCACATCTGTCTAAATCCGTAAAATCTGTGGGCAATCAAAACAAATATTCTTGTCCGAAATGAATATGTTATTGACTTTTTGGAATTATCAGTCACGAGAAAAATGCAGGAACTTTGCAGTATCAAAATATTTATATATTCATGTTCCTTAAAATAACAAATTCTACAGAAGATTGTTTTCTCAAAATCGTGTTGCTATTTCTAATTGTATTGACATTTAATAGTTTACAGGCTCAGGAAATTCATGCCGTTTCGTTAAATGAAGCGTTGAAACTGGCGAAAGAAAACAATAAAAAAATCCTTAGATCTCAATTAGAGACTACGCTTTCAGAGCAAAATATCAAAGAAAGAAAAGAACTCCGTTTGCCGGATATCGAATTAAACGGCGAATATTCCAGAATTACCAATATTACCGAATTTAAAGGCAATGGTTTTTTGAATGGCAAAGAAGTAACAAAGGCAATTCCTGAAATTTATCAGGTTAATTCAAGCTTTAAAATGCCAATTTATGCTGGAAATAAAATCAATAATGCCATCAAAATTGCCAATCAGGAAAGTGAAATCGCCAAAATAAAAACGGAAAAAACCGAAAATGATATCGAGCTTGAAGTGGTGGCGAATTATCTGGCGATTTATAAAATGATGGAACTTCAGAAAATTTTTGAAGAAAATATCAAAGAAGAAAAAAGCCGATTAAAAGAAGTGCAATCATTGCAAAAACACGGAACAATAACCAAAAACGAAGTTATTAGAGCTGAATTACAGCTTTCGGACCGTGAATTAAATTCGCTGACAAATTCTAAAAACATAAAAATCGCCCTTCACGATTTAAAAACGTTGATTCAGCTTCCGGAAACAGAAGAAATTACCATCGATACAACAGCGAATATGGATGAATTGAATGGCTTAGATCCGTATGATTTTTATTTGGAAAAAGCTTTTCAGAATGAAGAGATGCGAATGGCGAGCCAGGAATTAAACATCAAAAAAACAGAACTAAAGTTAGTTAAAGGAAACTATCTGCCTACGGTAAACTTCTTTGGAAATTATGGTTTTTATTATCCAAATTACAAATTCTTCCCGCCAAACCCGTATTTGTACACTTTAGGGCAAATTGGTATTGAAGCACATTTTGATATTTCGGCTTTGTATAAAAACAAAACCAAAGTACAACAAGCCAGTACAGAAATCGAATGGCAGAAAATGCAGTCTGAAATTATAAAAGATGAAATTCAGGATAAGCTGTTTAAGGAGCATACACAATATCAGGAAATCCTTGAAAAATTTGTGGTTGTGGATAAAGCTTTGGATTTGGCGAATGAAAATTACCGAATCGTAAAACTGAAATACCTAAACCAATTGGTTTTAATTACCGAAATGGTGGATGCCGATAATGCATTGCTTCAGGCAAAATACAATAAAATTTCTACACGACTTGATGCGATTCTAAAACATTACGAATTGCTTCATACGGCTGGGATTATGCCTCAGAGTTAGAGTTTAGAATTTAGAGGCAAGAAGAAAGAAGTTAAAAGAAAGAGGTAAGAGAATAGAATTTAGAGAATAGAAAATAGACAACAAAAGATATAGATTTTATGGTTAAGATAAAGAATGAAACTAGAAGAAACAGAACGTTTCATATCATAATAACAATTATTGCGTGTACGCTTATAATAAGCGGAATCATTTTAGGAATTTGGTTTTATGTGTTTAATAGCAATCACGAAGAAACCAATGATGCGCAGGTAGAACAATATGTAACGCCAATTATGTCGCGAATTACAGGTTATGTTCAGGAAGTTCGTTTTGAAGAAAATCAGTTTGTGCACAAAGGCGATACTTTGGTTGTAATTGATAATCGAGAATACAAATCAAAACTGAATGTGGCTCTTGCCGATGTTCAAAGTGCGAAACAAAGCAGTGTTGTGGCTCAAAAAAATGTGGCGACTACGGCAATTTCAACAGTTATTGGCGAATCGCAATTGGCGGCGGCAAAAACCAATCTTTGGAAAACAAAATTAGAATACGAGCGTTATCAGGCTTTGGTAAAAGAGGAAGCGGCAACGTCTCAGCAATTAGAAAAATTTAAGGCAGATTACGAATCGGCGCAAGCGCATTATAAAGAAATGCAGGACCGAATTCAGTCTTCTAATTTAAGTACTTCGCAAGCGCAGGCCAATGTTCCTACGGCGCAAACGATTATAGAATCGAAACAAGCTGTGGCAGATAATGCGGCATTATTTCTTTCATATACTATAATTACCGCCCCTTACGACGGCTGGGTTGGGAAAAGAATCTTGCAGCCGGGACAAATGGTAAAAGAAGGGCAATCGCTGCTTTCTATAGTAAGTAAAGAAAAATGGATTACGGCCAATTTTAAAGAAACACAATTGCAGTATTTAACCGTTGGTCAGGAAGTAAAAATTCAGGCCGATGCTGTAAATAATAAAGAATTTACGGGAGTTATTAAATCATTATCTCCGGCAAGTGGCGCGAGATTTTCGTTATTGCCTCCGGATAATGCAACAGGAAACTTTGTAAAAATCGAACAAAGAATTCCGGTTCGAATTCAGTTGAAAGAAACCGATAAACAAGCCGATTTTTTAAGAGCCGGAATGAACATCACGGTTATCGCAGAACACCAATAAAATGGAAGATAAAAGTATTTTTAAATCCTGGGTTCCAAAATGGGCAATCATTATTATTTTGTTTGTCTGTTTGTTGCATTCCATGATTTTATTGGGAGTTTATACTTCAAACGTAACGTACGCGGCTAGTTTTCTGGATATTGAGCCCGAAGATTTGCAGTTTGCGATGTGCGTAACGTACGGAACTTTGCTGGCCACGATTTTAATAGAAAGCCGATTTTCGAGTTTTTTCCCTGCAAAAAATTACCTGATGGCGGTGTATTCCTTAATCGGAATTACGATTGTTTCATCGGCGTATATTACTAATTTTTATGTGTTTTTATTACTGCGCGTTCTCGAGGGAATTTTAATGGCGCTTCCGGTAATTACGATCAGACAATTATTGATTGAGCAGTTTCATTCTAAAAACGCTATAATAATTGGTTTCTCCTTTTATTATGGTTCGTTATTATTATCAACGCCATTTATCATGAATATTGCCGTTTGGTTTCTGGATCATTACGATTGGAAATACATGCTGTATGTTTCGGGCGGACTTCAGGTTTTGAATGTTTTTTTGATCTTGGTAACTTTTCGCGGACATAGAATTACAAAGAAAATTCCGCTGTATCAAATCGATTGGATGAGTTATATTTTGGTTCTAACGGCAATTCTCTGTGGTGCTTACTTTTTTGTTTATGCCGAAAAAAAATATTGGTTCGAGTCTTCTCAAATGGTTTTAATGCTGATGATTGCTTTGATTACGGGCGGATTATTCATTTTTAAAGAACTTTTGGTAAAAAGACCAACCTTTAATTTCGAAGTTTTTAAATATGCCAATTTGCGTATCGGGTTTTTATTGTTCTTCCTTTTTTACATCAGCAGAGCAACGTTGAGTCTTTGTCATTCGGCAATGTTTTCTATTTGGAATTGGGATCCGTCGCGCGTTGCGGGCGTACAATATATCAACGGATTAGGAAATGTAATTGGTCTGATTCTCGCCGCTTATTTTCTGATGAAATCGGTTTCGACCAAAATTATTTTTATCATTGGTTTTTCGCTAATTGCGTTGTTTCACTTTTGGTTTACGTTTCTTTTTGTGCCAGATGTAGCTTTATCAGATATTATTATTCCGTATGTTTTACAAGGCATTGGTGTTGGATTTTTATTTGTTCCGTTGATTTTGTTTACCACATCGTCAGTTCCGGCAAAAATGGCGGTTTCTTCCGGGATTGTTGGTGTTTCTGGACGTTTTTGGGGAAGCACAATTGGGTTTTGTGTGATGCAGAATGCCATGGTATTTTTAAATAAAAAACACTTTTTAAAGCTAAGTCAGTTTGTGACCGGCGAAAATCCCGAAGCGCAGGAAACCATAGCCACAACAGCACAAAGTTTTATGGCAAAAGGATATTCAGCTGATGATTCTAATACTTTGGCGTTAAAAAAACTTTTTAGCACCGTTACCAAACAATCGACTTTATTGGCCGATATGGAAATTTATACCATCGTTGGGTATGGTTTGGTGATTTTGATTATTTTGATTGCGTGTAATCAGCATTTAAGACAAACGATGACTTTGGTTAAGAGCAAGATTTGGATAGGGTAGAAAATTAATCGCGCAAAGGCGCAGAGTCGCAAAGATTTTTGATTCACGCAGATTTAGCAGATTTGGCTGATTTTTTAAAAGCATCAATAATCTGCGTAATCTGCTAAATCTGCGTGAAAAATCTTTTTAATCTGTGGCAATAAATAAAAAACTTTGCGACTCTGCTCCCGATAGCTATCGGGATTGCGAGATTCAAAAATAAATCTTAGCGAATCTCCGCGAAAAACCTCCGTGCAACTCTGCGGAAATTAAGTATCTTGCGAACCGTTAAAAACAAAATATATAATGAAACAGCAATGTGTTATTTTTGATATGGATGGCGTTATTTGTCACACGAATCCGCATCATGTAAAGGCTTTCGAGGCATTTTTTAATAAATATGAAATTCCGTATACAAACGAAGAGTTTGAGGAACATATGTACGGAAAACATAACGGTTATATTATGACGCATTTCTTCAAACGTTCTATTGCCGGAGAGGAACTTACCTTATTGGAAGACGAAAAAGAAGCCATGTTTCGTGAAGTGTATAAAGACAAAGTCGAAACGATTCCGCATTATTTGGAGTTTTTAAACGAATTGAAATCTCGTGGTTTTAAAACAGCCGTTGCAACTTCGGCGCCGCGTGCGAATCTGGATTTGATTATAAGCACATTAAAAATAGGTGATAAAATGGATTCTATGATGTCTAGCGAAGACGTGAAAGCTCATAAACCAAATCCCGAAGTTTATCTGGAATCTGCCAAACGTGTAGGTATTTCTCCGTCTGATTGTATTGTTTTCGAAGATTCTTTTTCGGGCGTTACAGCGGGCTTAAATGCAGGAATGAAAGTGGTTGGCGTTTTGAGTACGCATACAAAAGAGCAATTGCCACCATGTAGTTTTTACATAAATGATTATAGTGAAGTTAATGTTGATAAAGTTTTAGAATTATTGAATAGCTAAAATTTTAAACCATATAAGAGATATAAGTTCATTTAAAATATGAGAAACTTTTGTCAAAGTTTCAAACTTTGACAAAGGTTTTTTTGTGCTAAGTGAATTGCCTCCTGCTTTAGCTGGAGGTTTTTTTTATGTTTTGAAAGAAAAAAGGCTTTAGCCGAAATTTGATTCTGTATAAGAAAAATTAAAATAAAATTGAACTCATATATGGGTTCAATTGAAAAGTAAATCTCATGATTTTTGTAATATAAAAATTGAAATTATGAGTGAAAACAGCTTTTCAAAAGAAACCGAAACCAGATTAATAGATTTTTTCAGAAAGACAATTGATTCTGAAGATATGGCAAAGACAATTCGACAAGTAAATTATGTTCTTTCTTTATGCGCCATGAGAGGTTGCGAAACTGTAGAAACTGAATTCAACAATCTCGAAGATAATTTTTATTGGCTGAATAAATTAGCTGAGGTTTTAGATCCTTATTTGGATGTGGAGTGAAATCCGTTAGTTATTGATCACAAGTTTTGCGTTAAACCCGACAGGTTTTTAAAACCTGTCGGGTTTAATAATATTGGGGTTAGCTTGTGTTTCAAGGGATTAAAATCCCTGGCTAGAAAATAAATCATTCCTATGGAATTTTATAAAGAGTTCCGGAGGAACGGATCATATTGTAGGGATGGATTTTAATCCATCATTCGTAGTTAAATTCGACGAGATCCCAAAAACAAAAAAGCTTCTGATTTCTCAGAAGCTTTTTTCGTGCGGATAATAGGACTCGAACCTACACGCCTTGCGGCACCAGATCCTAAGTCTGGCATGTCTACCAATTTCACCATATCCGCTCAATTGTGGGTGCAAAGATAATCATAACTTCTAAATTTCAAAGCATTTTTTGAAAAAAAATATTAATTCTCTTTTTTGTATTTTTGAATTTCTATAAAAATAATTTAAATGGAAAATATTAAGTCGTACGTTCAACAACATAAAGATCGGTTTATCAACGAATTGATCGAATTATTAAAGATTCCGTCGGTAAGTGCCGACACTGCATATTCACAAGATGTTATCGATACTGCCGAGGCCGTAAAAGAAAGTTTATCAAAAGCAGGCTGCGATTTAGTCGAAATTTGCGATACTCCGGGCTATCCAATTATTTATGGAGAGAAAATAATCGACCCAAATTTACCAACAGTTCTTGTTTACGGTCATTATGATGTTCAACCGCCAGATCCAATCGAATTATGGACATCGCCACCTTTTGAGCCGGTTATTAAAAAAACAGAAATTCATCCTGAAGGCGCAATCTTCGCCCGTGGAGCCTGTGACGACAAAGGACAAATGTACATGCACGTAAAAGCCTTAGAATATATGGTGCAAAGCAATACGTTGCCTTGTAACGTAAAATTTATGATCGAAGGTGAAGAAGAAGTAGGTTCTGCAAGTTTGGCCTGGTTTGTAGAACGCAATCAGGAAAAACTGAAAAACGACGTTATTTTAATTTCAGATACCGGAATGATTTCTAACCAACAACCATCTATCACGACAGGTTTACGCGGATTGAGTTATGTTGAGGTTGAAGTTACAGGTCCAAATCGTGATTTACATTCAGGTTTATACGGTGGAGCAGTGGCGAACCCAATTAATGTTTTGGCCAAAATGATCGCTTCACTTCATGACGAAGACAATCATATTACAATTCCGGGATTCTACGACAAAGTTCAGGAATTATCAACAGAAGAAAGAGCCGAAATGGCAAAAGCGCCTTTTAGCTTAGAAAAATATAAAAATGCCTTAAACCTAAACGATGTTTATGGTGAAAAAGGATATGTAACCAACGAACGCAACTCGATTCGTCCAACATTAGACGTAAACGGAATCTGGGGCGGATATCAGGGTGAAGGAGCAAAAACGGTTATTGCGAGTAAAGCATTTGCTAAAATCTCGATGCGTTTGGTTCCAAATCAGGATTGGCATGAAATTACAGATCTTTTCACGAAACATTTCACAAGCATTGCACCGGCAGGAGTTACCGTAAAAGTAACGCCACATCACGGAGGCCAGGGTTATGTAACGCCAATTGACAGTATTGGGTATCAGGCGGCAAACAAAGCATACACAGAAACGTTTGGAGTTCCTGCAATTCCAGTTCGTTCAGGCGGAAGTATTCCGATTGTGGCTTTGTTCGAAAAAGAATTAAAAAGTAAAACCATTTTAATGGGCTTTGGTTTAGATTCAGATGCGATTCACTCGCCAAACGAACATTTCGGAATCTTCAATTACTTAAAAGGAATTGAGACTATTCCGTTGTTTTACAAGTATTTTGTAGAATTAAGTAAGTAAGAGTTTGCCACGAAGGCACTAGGGCACAAAGATTTTCCAATATTAAATCCGTTCAGCAATGAGCGGATTTTTTTATGGGCGTTCCCTTCGGTCGGGCTATCCGCTATATCTTTTTTGTGGCTTTTTCTGCCACAAAAAAGGATACCGCTCCTATCCCTAACGCGCAAAGAGAGGCTCAAAGGTCCAGAGGCTCAAAGCTACAAAGGTTTTTAGCATCAAAATTGAATAGCCCCTAGCTTTAGATAGGGGTTTATTTATAGAAAGTAATTGGCTTTAGCCGAAATTTTTTAGTTCCTAAAACATAATTATTTGGCTAAAGCCATTTTTTTGCATTTATTATAAACCCGGCTAAAGCTGGGGGCAATTCAAAAAAACTAGCCGATTTCCATCTGTGTTCCTTTGTACCTCTGCAACTTTGTTTCTTTTTTCTTGCATATTAAAAATTAATCTCTACATTTGTAGAACAACGACTATAACTGTAGAGTTAAATATTCAAATGAAACAATTTCTAATCGTACTGTTTTTTGGAATGATGCTTTCAAATTGCAAAAGCAAGCCAATTAATCAAAAGATTGACAAGAAAAAAGAAGGTGTTTGGATTGATGATTATACACAAGACGGTATTCAATACAAATCATTTGAATATTACAAACACGATAAACCCGTAAAAAAATGGAAATCTTACATAAACGGGAAAATCTATAAAATCGAAAAATACAAAAACGGAATTTGCACGGTTAAATATTATTATGAAAACGGAAAAGTACAATCTAAGGGAAAAACAAAATTAGAATCTAATTCTGTAGAAATGCATTGGTTTTATTTTGGAGATTGGAAATTTTATTCAGATAAAGGAAAACTAACCGAAATCAAAAAGTATAATAACGGTGAATTAATCTCGGAACAAAAAATAAAATAACCACTAATCGATTTAAACCTATGAAAAAACTAATTGCTTTCTTTTTTATTACTATGAATATTGGATTGATGCAGTCTCAAACCTATAAAGAATTTGTAGCAAAAGGTGATGATTGTTATAAAGCGAAAGATTATAAAGGATCTGTTGGTTATTATGAAAAGGCATTTAAAATTGAACACAAATCATCTTCAGATTTATATAATGGTGCGTGCGCTGCAGCTTTAAGCAATGATGAAGATAAAGCTTTTAAGTGGCTGGATTTAGCAATTGATAATGGTTATGAAAACATTGCTCATATAAAAATCGATAGTGATTTAAAAGCTTTGCATGATAAAAAAGAGTGGAAAGTGACAATTGATAAACTTCAGAAGAGAATGGATATTCTGAGTGCTAATTATGATAAACCGCTGCAAAAAGAACTTTTGGATATTTATACAGAGGATCAGGGTATTCGTGGAGATTTTATGAAAATTTATAAAGACCCTAATTCGGATAAAAAGAAAATCGACAGCATTGGCAAATTAATGAGAAAAAAAGACAGCATTAATCTCATTAAGGTCATAAAGATTTTAGGTGAAAAAGGCTGGGTTGGAAAAGATGTTGTTGGAGCACAGGCCAATCAAACCTTGTTTTTGGTTATACAACATTCTGATTTAAAATATCAGCAAAAATATTTGCCAATGATGCGAGAGGCTGTTAAGAAAGGTAATGCAAATCCAGGAAATCTGGCATACCTGGAAGATAGAGTAGCCTTAAGAGAAGGAAGAAGACAAATTTATGGAAGCCAGTCTTCGAAAAATAAAACGACTAATAAATTATACATATCGCCGATGATAGATCCGGATAATGTAGATAAGAGACGTGCTGAAGTTGGGCTTGGTACTATGGCTGAATATGCGGCAAAAATGAATATTGACTGGAATTTAGAAGCTTATAAAAAGGAATTGCCTGAAACTGAAAAACTTGAAAACATTAAATAATGACACAATTATCAAACTCAGAAGAACAATTAATGGAGCATCTTTGGAAGCTTGAAAAAGCTTTTATGAAAGATTTACTCGAAGCGTATCCGGAACCAAAACCGGCAACAACAACCGTTGCAACGCTTTTAAAACGAATGATCGACAAGAAATTCGTAGCGTATAATGAATTCGGAAATTCTCGGGAATATTATCCTTTAGTAAAAAAAACTGTTTATTTCTCCAAACATGTAAACGGTTTAATTAGCAATTTCTTTAATAATTCGGCATCGCAATTTGCTTCATTTTTTACTACAGAAACCAATTTGTCTACTTCAGAATTAGAAGAACTCAAAAAAATAATCGATTCGCAAATTCAAAAAAAGAAAAAATGATAAATTATCTTTTAAAATCAGGAATGCTGCTTTTGATTTTTTATGCAGTGTATAAATTATGGCTTGAAAACGAAAAAATGTTTCGTTTTAATCGCGCTTATTTGTTGTTGAGTTTGGTTTTTAGTTTTGTAATTCCGTTGCAATTAATTTCGGTTAGACCTTTGTTGGGGAATACATTATCTGTAATTCAACTCGATGGAGTTGTCATTAGAACCAGCAACGTAGTTTTAAATAATGATAATTCAGAACAGCTTATGATTTCTGTTTTAAGTATAATTTACCTCATTGTTGTATTGTTATTTACGGTTCAGTTTTTTGTGAACTTGTATTCTTTTTATAATAAAACTAAAATCAATAGCAAGCAATTATTGAATGACGTAGAAGTAGTTTTAATAGAAGAACCTACATTACCGCATTCATTTTGGAATTCAGTTTTTATCAATAAAGAAGAATTTGAAACCGGTAAAATTCCATTAGAATTAATAGCGCACGAAAAAGCACATTTAAAACAAAAACATACTTTGGATATTCTTTTTATAGAAGTTTTACAAATTGTTTTTTGGTTTAACCCGCTTATAATTTTATTCAAAAAAGCAATAAAACTGAATCATGAATTTTTAGCTGATGAAGAGGTTAATACTCAATTTGAGTCGGTTACAAGGTATCAAAAGCTGCTATTGAATTTTGCTTCCAATAAAAATACGATAGCATTAGCCAGTAATCTTAATTATTTAATAACCAAAAAACGCCTTATTATGATGAATAAAAAAGAATCCCGATTTAAAATGACGTTTAAAGTATTGATTGTAAGTATTGTTTGTGTATTATCATTGTTTGTTTTCAGTTCAGAAACTATTGCGCAGAAGGTGAAAGACAAATCAGATTATGACAAACTGATAGTGAAAGGCATAAACGATTCGATTGAAAAGCAACCAGAATATCCGGGCGGAATTGATGCGTTTTATAAACTTGTAGGCATGAATTTTAAAATACCTGCAGAAGCTTTAAAACAGAAATTAGAAGGTAAAGCTATAATCGAATTTATGGTAGAAAGAGATGGAAGTTTATCTGAATTTAAAATTGTGAAAGATTTGGGCTACGGTATAGGAAATGAAGCAATTCGTACCATAAAACTTTCTCCAAAATGGATTCCGGGTTCTATAAATGGAAAGCCAGCGCGTGTTTTGTACACTATGCCAATAACAGTGCAAACAGATAAATAGTTTTTTAGGAAGGTTCAAAGATTCAAAGGTGCAGAGCGACAAAGTTTTTAGCTATTTCATGAAACCTTTGAACCTTTGTTGCTATGGACCTTTGCGGCTTTAACAAAAAAATCCGCTTTCTTAAAAAGGAAGCGGATCAATTAAAAACTAAAAAAAAATTCTCAAAAAAAAACTAAGCCATCACTAAAATAGATCAGGATTATAGCCGAAATAAGGCATGGTTTGTTCGTTAAAAATAACGCCATACCCTTCTAATTCTTTTAAAATAGGCAAATACACTTCTTTATTTATAGGAAGCTGTACGCCGGGAGTTGTGATTTTTCCATTCAAAATCAGTAAAGTTGCCATTGCAACAGGCAATCCAACCGTTTTTGCCATTGCGGTGTATGTTTGATCGTCTCCAATACAAACCATTTTTGAATCGATTTGTTTTTTCTCGCCATTTAATTCATAACCGAATTTATGGTACATTACAATCATATCTTTATCATCTGGTTCAAGTGCCCAGCTGTCTGAAAGTATTTTTTCTAATATTTGAGCCGGAGTTGCATTGGGAAGATTTACTTTTTTGTCAGGATTAAATAAATCCAATTCCAAAAGTTTATCCCACATAATATCGTCCTGATCGATTTTTAGGATCAATCGTGTTTTAATTTCAACAGAATCTGTTGGATGATACGGCAAAAAAGAGTTTGTAAACTGGCGATAACTCATGTTTTCAGAATCTTCCATGATGTAACTATCATCCGTCATGCCCAATTGTACAAACATATTCCAGGCTTTCGAAAAACCAACTCTTCGGATGGTTCCTCTGTATAAAGTCAGAATATCATCTAAACCATAAATTGATCTGTATTTTAGAGAATCACGATTGGAATAAGCCTCAAATTTTCCGTAATCTTCGACTTCAAGAAATTCAGTTCTGCGAAATAAAGTTCCGTACGGGATGTATTTATAAGTGCCTTCCTGAACAAATTTGGCCGCGCCGCCTTGTCCTGCTAAAACTACATTTCTAGGCGCCCAGGTAAATTTATAATTCCAAAGATTGTTGTCTGATTCCGGAGCCACTAAACCGCCGCAAAAAGATTCAAAAAGTAGCATTTTACCGCCCTTTGCTCTAATTTCGTCAATAACTTTCATGGCACTCATGTGATCGATTCCAGGATCAAGACCAATTTCGTTCATGAAAATTAAATTATTCTTTATAGCTTCTTCGTTTAATGATTGCATGGCATCGCTAATGTATGATGCCGTTACAAGGTGTTTTTTAAACTCTAAACAATCTTTTGCAATTTCAATATGTAAATGAGCCGGCAACATCGAAATAACGATTGATGCTTTTTCTATGGCCGCTTTTCTTTGTTCGGTATCAAAAATATTTAAAGCAATTGGAGTTGCATTGGGATGATTTTGTGTCTTTTTTTCGGCCAAAGCCAAAGATAAATCAGCTACAACCAAATGCAGGTTTTCACTTTCTGATTTTGATAACAAATACCGTATCAATGAAGAGGCTGACCTTCCGGCTCCAAAAATTAAAATGCTTCTCATGTTTTATATTTATAACACAAATATATTAAATTGTTATAAATATAACAATCAAATTAATTCAAAAAAATGAAATCTTTTTTATTTCAGATAAAATACTAAAGAATTCTTTTTCGTGAAAACATTTTCAGAAAGTAGAAAAGCTTTTCCAATAGTTTGAAGTATTTTTGTATGTAAATTGAAAGTATAGAAAAATATGAAAAGAAAAATTATCCTTACTGGTGCTTTTATAGGAATGTTAGCTATTATTTTAGGCGCTTTTGGAGCGCATTTGCTTAAGAAATATTTATCTGTCGAGCAATTGGTGACTTTCGAAACTGGAGTTCGTTATCAAATGTACCATGCTTTCTTTTTGTTTTTTCTTTCTACAAGAAAAGAACTTTCTCAAAAAACGATAAAAACCATCTATAATTTAGCCGTTGCCGGTGTAATTTTATTTAGCGGATCTATCTATTTATTAGCTACAAAAAATCTTACAGTTTTCGATTCTAAAATTATCGTATTCGCAACACCTTTGGGTGGATTTTTATTAATTCTTGCTTGGTTGGGATTATTTGTTAGTATTTTGAGGCAAAAATCATAAAATACCGAATAAAAAATTCTATCTAAAAATTAATCTTTAATTTTGTCTCATAAATAACATAAAACATTACTTATGTGAGTTTTTATTGCTTTTTATCAATATTGATAAAAAATATAACAATTCAATATCTTTAGGCTAACTGCTTAAAGTTCAAAGTAAAATATGTTTGTGCAATAAAAAAATAATATACACAACTACAAATTTATGGACACTAACACACTTTTCACGCAATCGATTTCGCTTTCTGGACTAGGAATTGAAAATGCCAAGATTCACTATCAATTATCTGCAGACGAATTGCATGCAATTACAGTGCAATCAGGACAAGGTGTTGAGAACTCTACAGGAGCGCTGGCAATTAATACGGGTGAATTTACAGGACGGTCTCCGCAAGATCGTTTTATCGTAAAAGACAGCATAACAGAAGATAAAGTTTGGTGGGGAAATGTAAATATTCCGTTTTCATCAGAAGCTTTTGAAAAATTATATAATAAGGTAACTCAATTTTTATCGAATAAAGAAGTATTTGTTCGTGATGCATACGTTTGTGCAGATCCAAATTATAGATTGAATGTTCGTGTAGTTACAGAAACGGCCTGGTCTAATTTGTTTTGTTACAATATGTTTTTAAGACCAGAAGATTCTGAATTAGCCAACTTTACACCAGAATGGACCGTAATTTGTGCGCCAAGTTTTATGGCAGATCCTGCTGTAGACGGAACACGTCAGTCGAATTTTGCTATTTTAGATTTTACTAAAAAAGTAGCCTTAATTGGAGGAACGGGTTATACTGGAGAAATGAAAAAAGGAATTTTCTCTGCATTAAACTTTATTTTACCGGTTTTCGAAAATACATTGCCAATGCACTGCAGCGCCAATGTTGGTGAAGATGGAGATACTGCGATTTTCTTCGGATTGTCAGGAACAGGAAAAACGACTTTATCTGCAGATCCTGATCGTAAATTAATTGGTGATGACGAACACGGCTGGACTGCCGAAAATACTGTTTTCAACTTTGAAGGTGGTTGTTATGCGAAAGTGATTAACTTATCTGAAGAAAATGAACCAGACATTTTTAGAGCGATCAAAAAAGGAGCTCTTTTAGAAAATGTAGTTTTTAAAGCAGGAACAAACGAAGTAGATTATGATGATGTTTCTATCACTCAAAATACGCGTGTAAGTTATCCAATAACACATATTGATAATATTCAACCGGGATCTATAGGACATAATCCTAAAAATATATTTTTCTTAACGGCAGATTCTTTCGGAATTTTGCCTCCAATTTCAAAATTGACTCCAGGTCAGGCAGCTTACCATTTTATTTCAGGTTATACTGCAAAAGTTGCCGGAACTGAAGCGGGAGTTACAGAACCACAACCTAACTTTTCAGCATGTTTTGGAGCACCATTTATGCCTTTGCACCCAACTCGTTATGCTGAAATGCTAACTAAAAAAATGAAAGATGCAGATGTAAAAGTTTGGTTAATCAACACTGGCTGGACAGGTGGTGCATACGGAACAGGAACGCGTATGAAACTAAAATATACTCGCGCCATGATTACAGCTGCATTAAAAGGTGAACTTGATAATGTAGCGTTCGAAAATCACGCAGTATTTGGAATTGCAAAACCACAATCTTGCCCGAATGTTCCAAGTGAAATTTTAAATCCGAGAAATACTTGGGAAGATCCTGAGTTATACGATAAAAAAGCAATCGAATTGGCGCAGAAATTCAAAGCGAATTTTGCCAAATTTGAAGAGTTCGCCAACGCTGAAATTTTAGCGGGTGCGCCTAAAACAGAATAAGGAAGATTACTAATTCAAACTAAAAAAAGCTGTTCAGTGATGAACAGCTTTTTTGTTTGTTTCAAGTTTCAAGTTTTAGTTTGAACCTGAAACTTGAAACTTGAAACCTGAAACAAAAGACAACTTATTTCTTCCCGTCGATACGTTTTTGCATTAAATCCCAGGCATAATAATGGAAAGTCATTCCGTTGCTCATGGCTACGAAAAGTCCGTTTTTGTATTTTCCTCCTAAGTTTATACTTGTCACATCGGCACCATCACATTCTATAGTTGATGTAGGGATTTCTGCTAATAGAGGATATTCGTTAGGATTTCCTTTTGCACCTTCTCTTGGGTAAACCATAAAGGTATTCGCCTGTTGGTTAGAGACTAAAATATATCCGGTAGAATCTGTTTTTTTGTAAATCGCGATTCCTTCGTTGTCTGCTTTAAAACCTGTTTTTCCAAAAAGAACCAATTCTTTATTATCATTTAAAGCAGGATCAGCTTTGTATTTTCTGATTCCGAATTGTTCGTCGCAATACAAAACAGTTCCTAATTCGTTATCAACAGCAATGGCTTCGATTTCTTTTTTTCCGCTGTAAGCGCCAAATTTTCTAACCACTTTTGCTGTTGCAAATTTTCCAGCGCCAGAAAGTTCATATTGCCATAAATAACTTCCTGAAGGTCCTGATTTTCTTCCCACAATAGCAAAAATCTTTTTATCGCTCGGGCGTGTGTACAACGCAATTCCCATTGGGTCACGTAATTCTTCACCTTCAAAAACAGTAATTCCGCCATTGTCAATTGGGTTTAAATCAGGTAAACTAAAAATTCTGATTTTGTTGCTTTCACGTTCTGTTGTAACGGCAACGTCTACTTTTTTTCCATCAATTAGTAAACCGTAAGCAATATCAACATTATTTGGTCTTTTTAAAGGGATTGATTTTTTAAGGATTTTTCCATTCAAATCAAAAGCATACAAACCGCCGTCTGTATCTTTATCTGTTCCCACAATTATGCTTTTTGTAGCGTCTGTTGGGTGAATCCAGATTGAAGGATCATCTGTGTCGTGTGGTAAAGCTTCCGTAACGGCTGTTGGTTTTACAGCATTTGCGGCAACGGGTGCTAATTTATCGTCTTTACAGGCTATTAATAAAGTGCTTAAAAGGAAAAAAGCGAGTATAGATTTATGTTTCATTATGATTTTCATTTAATAAAATTAGACAGAACCGTTAAGTCCTGTCTAATTTAAGAATTTTATAAATTGATTATTACAAGTCAAACTTCAAACCGAAATTATATCTCGCCTGATAGAATTCTGCTTGTTTAGTATGCGCTTCTACACCTTGGTAGTAACGTAATGGTTGGTTGGTTAAATTGTTGGCTTCGGCAAAGATGCGAAGGTGCGACGTAATTTTATAAGAAGCATTGGCATCTAAGAAAAATTGTTTGTCATAATAACTGTCTTTGTATGATTCTGAACCTAATTCATCTAAATAATCAGAAGTGAAATTGGTTGAAATTCTGGCAGAAAAACGTTTGTTTTCCCAAGATAATGATCCGTTAAACATATGTGGCGTTGTACCCGGAAGACTAATGTCGTTTCTTTCATTTCCGTCTTCATCGGCAATTCCTTTTGCTTTCGATTTGGTGTAAGTATAATTCAAATAAATACCAAAACCTTTCAAAAATTTCCCCGGCAAGAAATCTAACTGACGTTGAAAAGCAACTTCAAATCCGTAAACATCAACTACATCTCCGTTTCTTGACTGTACAAACGACCAGTTTTCGCCAGCCGGAATTGGGTTTGCCTGATTAGGAAAATCTGCAGCAAATTTTGCATCAGTATATTGATTGTCACTATAATTGTAGATGAAATCATTTAATCTTTTGTAGAAAACACCTCCGGAAATTAATCCAACAGATTTGAAATAATTCTCGGCCATGAAATCATAATTGTAAGAGTACGTTGCATCAAGATCCGGGTTTCCTGCTGTAATTTCTTTATCAGCAGCAATATTGTTTACGTAAGGCGCAAGTGCATAATAGTTTGGTCTTGACAAAGCTGTAGTGGCAGCTGCTCTTAAAACTAAATCTTTTGTGGCATTATATTGAAATGAAATACTTGGCAATACATTGGTATAAGCATTTGTAGTATTGATTTTGCTCTCTAATTCTTCTTCATCCAAAACGCGATTTCCGGTGTAATCGATGTGCGTATTCTCTACACGAACACCTAACACCATCGAAAGTTTATCGTTAAAATCCTGATCCCATCTTACATAAGCTGCATAAATGTTTTCTTTGGCATTATAATTTACTGCTAAAAATTCTGCAGGATCTGCTTCTTTATCAAATAATGCTGAATTATTCAAATCAAGACTTCCTAAAAAACTTGCCGAAGCAAAAGTTCCTGGAACATATTTACTTCCCGGATTGAAGTTTTTTCCATCATAAAAGCTAGTTGGAACTTCAGATAATAAATCCATTCCGCCGTTTACGGGTTCATAAGAAAAGAAGTTATTGTTTCTTTCTTTTTCCTTCATTCTCAAACGAAGGCCGGTTCTGATTCTTCCTTTTTCTGTAGCAATAATTGAGAATGGAAAACGGATATTTACCTTTGCACCAAATTCACTTTCGCTAGTTTCATCTGTATTTTCTGTAACCGAATTAAATTCGAATTGATCAACCGCTTCTCCGGTTGGTGTAACCAAAGGAAATCTCAAATCAGATAAATCCTGAGACATTTCCAAACCTGTCTGACGGTATTCGATATAACGCTCTCCTGGGCGATATTCTCTGGCTTTTGCATAATTGGCAGACCAGTCTAAATCTAATTTTGAGTTGATTAAATGCTCTCCGCGAATAGAATAATTCTGAACTCTTTGGTCTTCTAATCTTCTGTTTTTGTTTCTGCTGTTGTCAACTCCGCCTTTTGTCTGGCGTTTTACACGACCTTCAAAACCGGTAATATTTTCACCATCATAAATGGCTTCAATATCGTCATAAGTTGTTCTAAAACGGTTTTCTCTGTCATCTCTCCAGTTATAAATGGCATTGGCAAAAATGGTATTGTTTTCATCAAATTTATAATCCAAAGCCACAGAACCGCTACGGCGAATACGCTGTACATCATATTTTCTAATTTCAGAAGCCTGAACAAATTCATTTCCAAAATCGTCTTTTACCCATTCGTTCTCTACATCATCAGAACCATAATTTACATTATTATATGATCCGCTAAAAACTGCACCTAATTTATTATCAAAAAAACGATTTCCGTAAACCAAACCTGCTGTATAAGTTGCATGTTCGCGAATTGGCATAAAACCTCCCGCAAGCGTTGCAGAAATTCTTTCTCCGTTTGGAGTCGCTCTTGTTACTAAATTTACAGAACCTCCAATCGCGTCAGCATCCATATCTGAAGTTAGCGTTTTGTTTACTTCGATAGTCGAAATCATATCAGAAGGAATCAAGTCCATTTGTACATTTCTGTTATCTCCTTCTGCAGATGGAATTCGGTCTCCATTTAAAGTCACAGAGTTCAGGGAGGGAGCCAAACCTCTGATAATAATATTACGCGCTTCACCCTGATCATTTTGCATCGTGATACCCGGAACACGTTTTAAAGCGTCACCAACGTTGGCATCAGGAAACCGCCCCACCTGATCTGATGAAATTACGTTTCCAATATTTTTGCTGTTTTTTTGTTGATTTAATGCTTTGGCCTGACCTTTTAAGATGTCTCCAACAACAACCTCATTCAACTCTGTTCCTGAAGTTTTAAGTGCAAAATCAAGAACGTTGTTTTTGCCTTGTTCAACCGTAATTTCGTGTGTTATTGGTGTATATCCAATATATTTTACGGTAACCTGATAAGTTCCTATATTAATGTTAAGCAATTCAAATCGGCCGTTGTAATCTGAAACCGTGTATTTGTTGTCACCAACAATTTGAATCATTGCTCCTGGCAAAGGTAATTTGTCATCGGCATCTAAAACCTTTCCGGATATTATGGCCTTTTGAGCATAACCTGACAAGGTTAATACAAAGAATGTTACTACTAAATAAAAATTTTTCATTGTGTTTGGTTTGTTTTGCTGCGAAACTAGAACCTTTGTATTACTAAAACCATTGGAAAAAATTAATATAATGTTATGATTAATCCTTCAAAACAGAATCTTATTAATCTTTAAATAACATCTAAACTTCAAATAATTGATTTACAACTAAAAACAAATCAACTATTTACATGAGAATTAAATTTTTGGCGTTAAATTTGCCTTATCAATCACAATCAAAAATCATCAATCATGTTAAAACAATTTTTTATCCTTTGTTCCGGAGCCGACAGAGATGTACTCGAAGGCTGCTCAGAAGGCGAGCAAACCAAATATGTTGGTATTGGGGCCACCGTTTTTTTTACTGCCGTTATGGCTTTTCTTGCCAGTGCTTATGCACTTTTTACTGTTTTTGACTCTATTTATCCTGCTTTAATTTTTGGGTTTGTATGGAGTTTACTAATCTTTAATTTAGACCGGTTTATTGTTTCGACAATTAAAAAAAGAGATCGTTTCATGGATGAATTCCTGCAGGCGACTCCCAGAATTATACTGGCGATTATTATTGCAATTGTAATTTCTAAACCTTTGGAGATTAAAATTTTCGAAAAAGAAATCAATACTGTTTTATTGAAGGAAAAAAACGAAATGGAATTGGCGAACAAAAAACAAGTTGGCAATTATTTCAAATCTGATTTAGATAAAAATAAAGCTGAAATTGTTTCTTTAAAAGCCGATATTCTGACGAAAGAGAAAGAAGTAAACGCACTTTATTCAACTTATATTACCGAAGCCGAAGGAACTACGGGAACAAAAAAATTGGGTAAAGGTCCGGTTTATAAGGAAAAACGCGAAAAGCACGACGCATCTTTAAAAGAATTAGCCACTTTAAAAACAACTAACGAAGCTAAAATTGCTGAGAAAGAAAAAACAGGAAAACAACTGCAGGCCGATTTAGATAAAAAAGTATTGCAAACACAGCCTATTATTGAAGGTTTTGAAGGTTTAATGGCCAGAATAAATGCGTTGAATAAATTGCCTTGGCTACCTTCGTTTTTTATTATGCTGCTGTTTTTGGCGATTGAAACTTCTCCGATTATTGCAAAATTACTAGCTCCAAAAGGCGAATTTGATTTTAAACAAGAAGAAGCCGAAACCGCAATGAAAGCGACTTTGGCACAAAATAAATACCAGCGTGAATTATTAGTAAAAACCAGCGCCGAAATGCACGATAAAGTGTATGCTGATATTTCCGGAGACAAAAACCTGTACGATCTGCAACGCAAAAAAGCAACGGAATTACTAGAATTACAAGCGCATAATTTTGTAGAAAAACAAAAAGCGACGTTTTAGGTTAACCGCAAGGTTCGCAAAGTCTATAAAAGAAAAAACCATCAGTTTGGCTGATGGTTTTTTTTATGCTTTTCTTAGTGTGCTTTGCGTAAATCTTTTGCGAACCTTTCGGTTAGAAAATTTTACATATAGCTCAATATCTCTTTTTTGAACGCATCATATTCACCTTGCATGATTAATCCGTTGTCCAATAGTTTTTTATAATTCTGTAATTTATCAAAAAGTTCTTCTTTTGATAATTCACTTAATTTACGATCTCCTGTTGGAGCCTGAGGCTGAATTGGCTCGTAAGTTTCTGTATAAGAAGGTGTTGTTGCCGGCATAATTTCGGCGTAATTTGTAACTTCTTCTGTTTCTACTTCCTCAATTGTATCTTCGATTTCCGGTTCTGCAGATGAGGCAGTTTCTATAGTTGGAGCAGAAATAACCACGGGATTTTTAAGTAAATCCAATTGTTCTTTTGCGTAAGTATATATTTTTCGAGCCTGAATTTTCGGAATATAATCAATTGAAATAGACAAGTCTGTATTCGTGTTAAATGAGAATTCAGAACCTAAAATATTTTCTTTTACAAAAGCACCCGCAATATCATCCCAAGTGTAATCTGTAAAATCCATTGAAAGACCTAAATTTTTAGGCTTACAAATAATGATTCGTTTGTTTGTTAATACAATACTATCAGGAAAAACAGTAATTGCCGGTTTTTTTTGAACCGCAATATATCCAACTTCTTCACCTTTCATCAACAAATCGTTGAGTTTTGAAGTGATTTTTTCAATCGCTTTTGGGTCTTGTTCTTCGTTTAGAAATTTTTTAAATTGTTCTTTCATGGGGTGATAAATTGCTAAGTTTTGTTGTCTTACGCTGCAAATGTAATGCCTAATTTTCTAATTCAATAATTTCATTCTGAATTTTCTTCGTCAAACTTTTGAAAACCAATTCATACGAATGATCAATGAGTTCTTTTACAAAAGCGGTCGATAAATTTGCGTTTAAAGCAATCGTATTCCAATGTACTTTACTCATATGAAAGCCTGGTTTTATCTCATCATATTCGGCTCGCAATTCCTGAGCACGTTCAGGATCACATTTTAAATTGACTGCCTGCTCATTTTTCTCCCATTGTGATAAGGAAGATAGAGCAAATATTTTTCCGCCAACTTTAAAAACCAAAGTGTCTTCATCAAACGGAAAATGTTCTGTTGTGCCTTTTTTAGAAAGACAATATTCATAAAACGTCTCTAAATTCATATTCTATTTATTTACCAATTTCACCTAAATGAGTGTATTTAAAACCTTGTTCATATTTCAATCCATAACCAAACATTCGATCCATTGCCGAATGCGAAAATAAGATTACACCAACAAGTTGCAATGATGCTAATTTTAGATAACAGCCTGTTAAATAAATTAAAACTGCAATTCCTCTGTGATGAAATATATTATACATAAAGGCTCCTGTTTTATTATTAAAAACGTAACCCAGCATCGAAAAATCGGGTGCGAGAATCAAAACTAAAAACCACCACCATTGATAATCCAGAAGACTAAACAAATAGATTCCGAGAATAAATAAACCAACTTCTTCTAATTTAATAACTGTTTTCATAGTTTCTTTTCCATCATTTTTTCAGGATGTTCTAAAGGTTTAAAACCAAATTTCTCGTATAAAAAATGAGCATCAGTTGTTGCCAGACGCCAAATTTTAATGTCTTTTAAAAGTGGTTCGTTCATCATTTTTTCAATTAAAACAGACGAATAACCTTTACCGCGATGCTCTTCTGTAATGAAAACATCCATTACGTAACCAAAAACCACGTAATCTGTAATGACACGTGCAAAACCAATTTGATTGTCATCTAAATAAATTCCAAAACAAACCGAAGCATCAATTGTAATCTGCACTTCCTGGATAGTTCGGCCGGCAGCCCAATAAATATCTTTTAGAAAGTTTTGTATAAACGGAACATTAAGTTTTGTTTTATCTGTCGAAACGGTAATCTGATTCATGGTAATTTTTGCATTTCATTAATCTATAATTAGGTTCTGATGTGCTAAAAAAAACTTAGCTTCTTAGTATCTTAGAACCTTAGCCGCTATTTTATTACATTTTAATTTTTTCGTCAATTTTTTCAATCGGTTTACTAACAAAATCAGGTGCATCAAAACGGTAGCCAAAATACAATAATCCATAGACTTTACCATTTGTAATTACCGTTGTTTTATCCTGATTATACGAACTGTCGTCGAAGTTTAAACTTGCGCCACAAAGTATCCGATTGCTGTTATAGCCTATTTTAATGCCTCCTTCAATGTTTCGGGTAAAGTATGTATCCTTTTCAATAGTCTCAACTCCCGAATCAATACTTTTGTCATGTAAAAATTTCACACCAATCGAAGGTGATAAATGTGGAGCAATATAAAAGTTTTTGTGAATAATGAAGTTATAATAATATCCTGCGGCTAATCTAACATCGAATTCTTTTTGTTTTCCATTAAGATTGTCGAATTTCGAAATAATTCTGTTATAGCTGTAAATCAGCGACGGAATAAAACTTCCGGCACTCTTTTTTTGCCATTCGGTAAACGAAGTTATACTTTTAAGAGAGAATTTTGGATTAAAAAGATAGGATGTTGACATTCCGTATTGCACGGTTTTAAAATCCGGAAACTGAATATACGGATCTTTTCCTTCAACCCAATTCGGGTCAAATTCAGACATGTTTTCGACGTAATAACCTCTCGTTTTACTAAACTGAGCCGTTTGAAGCCATCTTCCTAAAAAGAAACGAAAATTATAATCAGAGAAAGAAGATTTTCCTTTTAAGTCTTCATCTTTATTTCCACCAAAAAACTTCGGATAAAAACCATAACTAAAACCAATAAATTTATAATCGATACTTAAAAAAAGTTTGTAACTATTGTTGGTTTCTAAATCCAGATTCGGACCGTTTTTATTGGTCAGTAAATAAGCATCATTTTGAGTGCTTACATTTGCGCGAACCATTATTTTATCGGGATAATAAATAAAATTGGCGGTATCTTTTTCAGGTTTATTCTGGCTGAATAATTTTGGAGAGCT
Source organism: Flavobacterium sp. MEB061 (assembly GCF_000834715.1). NCBI lineage: Bacteria > Pseudomonadati > Bacteroidota > Flavobacteriia > Flavobacteriales > Flavobacteriaceae > Flavobacterium > Flavobacterium sp. MEB061. The sequence goes on from NZ_JXQR01000007.1 coordinate 188,078, forward strand.
GAAAACAAAAAGCAGAAATACACATGCAAAAAATGCATTCTGATTCATTAAATCTAAACTTTGTTTCGTGGCTGTTTTCAATGCAGATAATTAAGCATTAGTAATTATAAAGCTACTAATTTAAAAATCAATTATCAACTAATTATCAAAAGTTTGCGATCGAATACAAAACAGGTTTACTCGGACTTGCATCGTTTTCAAAAGAAGCGATTTGTAAGTTTAGCAGATAATCTCCATCTTTAATTTCATTCGGCACAAAAATCATTTCTGTAATTGTGGCTTCAAAACGTGCGTCATTATTTAAGTTGTGCGTGTCTTTTACGTTCCAAAAAGCTTTGTGTGCCAATAATTTTCCTTCGTCATGTTCTTTGTCAACACTTGGCAAATCGATTAATAAATGCTGAATTTCGCTTTCGCGGATAAAATTTGCCGCTTCTTCAGACAAATATGGAGGATTTGTATTCGAATATTTTCTTGACTTTTTATCTTTTTGGTTTGGGAGCGTTCTAATTATTAAAGCCCCGTTTGTCATGCTAAGCGGAGTCGAAACGCTTATTCCATTGAGCGCAGTCAAAATTTGTTCTTTTGTAATCACCAAATCATCTCCGGTTTTTTCAGGTTCAACTGTAATCAGTTTTGCAAAAAAGAAAAACTGTTTTAAAGACTGATTAATGCTATAAAAATCATTCGTAATATGTCCCAGACATTCCGTGTGCGTGCCATGCCCATGCGGATTGAAGAAAATGTTATTGAAATTAGTTGATGATTTCCCTTCAGAAACCTTTCCGATCCAATCTCCAAAAACAACGGGCTCAATAACCGGTTTTTCAATATACCAGGCAATTGGGTTTTCGTTTGTATTTGTTAATGGGATTGAAATATCAATTGGTTTTGATAAGTCGATTTCGAAGTTGTTGATTTTTGCTAACACAAATTAAGGTTTTATGCCGCAAAGGCGCTAAGTCACAAAGTTTATTTGCGTCTTTGTGTCTTTGTGGCAAATTTTATTCTTCCAAATTTAGATAAAATAAATCTGAAGCAATTCCATCCGTTAAAAATTTTCCTTTTGCCGTTGGTTTTAGAATGTAGTTTTCGATGAAAACCAAATCATCATTTAAGAATTTCTGAACTTGTTTTTTTAGATAATCCAGATATTCCAAACCAAATTCTTTTTCAATTCTGTCTAATGAAACGCCCCAAATAGTTCGTAATCCTGTCATAATATATTCATTATAGCGATCAGATTTCGATAGAATTTCGGTTTCAATTGGTAAAATATTTTCCTGAATTGATTTTAGATAAAGCGAATTATTGGCAATATTCCACCCTCTTTTTTCACCGTCATAACTATGTGCCGAAGGGCCAATGCCTATATATTTTTTGCCCAGCCAATACGCCGAATTATTTTTAGAGAAATAATTTTCTTTTCCAAAATTCGATAATTCATAATGAATAAACCCATTCTTTTGAAGCGTTTCCACCAAAATCAGAAAATGATTCGAAGCTACTTCGTCTTGTGGTTCAGCAATTTTTCCGGTATCGATTAGTTTTCTTAAAGCCGTTTTCGGTTCAACCGTCAAAGCATAACTCGAAATATGCGGAATACCAAAACTCAAAGCTGTTTCAATATTTTGTTTCCACATTTCGTCGCTCATTCCAGGAATTCCGTAAATCAAATCGAGCGAAATATTGTCAAAATATTTAGTGGCCTCTTTTAAACAATGTATGGCTTCCGCCGAATTATGCGCACGGTTCATCAGCTGCAAGTCATCTTCATAAAAAGACTGAATTCCAATACTCAAGCGGTTTATTTGGCTTTTTGATAATTCGAAAATTCGTTCTGAAGACAAATCATCCGGATTTGCTTCTAGCGTAATTTCCGGATTTTCGACAACAGTATAGTTTTTATAAACTTCAGCAATTAAAAAGTTGATTTCTTCATTTGACAAAACAGAAGGCGTTCCACCACCAAAGTAAATGGTTTCAATTTGATTGTCACTTTGAGCGGAATCAAGAAGATTAAACTCATTTTTGCGCATGCCAATTTCTTTGGCTAAAGCCAAAACCATTTCGTCTTTCTTTTTCATCGAAGTCGAAAAATGAAAGTCGCAATAGTGGCAAGCCTGCTTACAAAAAGGAATATGGATATAGATACCTGACATTTTTAGTTTTAACTAATTCTTATTTAATCAATAATAGATTTTTCTTTTTTTCCTGTTCCTCTTTTTTATACCAAAAAATAAATTGTTCGAGATTTTGTTCTTCACTATTAACTTCAACATCTGTAAATTCATAAGTATCAGGATTAATTCTATCTACTAAATCAGGATTGAATTCTTGTAATTTTTTATAAATAAAATCAACATCAATCAGTTTTTTCATATACTCGTAATTTTCTTTCTCAAGAGGTCCGAAATAAGAATTATTCCAAAAACTTGGAAAATTTCTTATTAAAAGTTTAATGTTTTCTTCATTAATTATTGTTGATTTGATATGGTTATTGTATTTTTCCTCATTTCCTAATTTCCAATAATGCATGATCATTTTGTTAGAATTATTATGTGGATTTATATATACTGGATTATCAACCCTAAAAGTAGTTTCAGCTTTAGATGAAATGAGTTTTTTTAAAGATTCTTTAAACGATTTATTTTCATTGAATTTTCTGGTAAAATGTGACAATTGATAAACATCTAAATTTTCAGCTAGCGATAATGAAACATCAGTATTATCGTTAATAACATCTTTATCTAATGTTGATGCTATTAATTCAATTAATCTTAATCGATAATCTAGACCATACATATCAATTTGTGAATCAGGGATAATTTCAAAATTGTTAAATAAAAATGAGTAGAAAAAATTGCGTTCATTTTTGTTTTCCAATTCTTTGATTATCAATTCAATTCTATAAAGTATTTTGTAATGTTGATTTTCACCTAAAAATAAATCTTTAAACAATGAAATTAAACCTTCGGAATTACTTTGACTAATTAGTTTTTCAATTTCATTAAGTTTCATTACGGATATTTTTCTAATATTATGAAATGAAAAATACTTTTCAAAATGCCCTAATGTATTAATTCTTGATTCTCTATCTAATAAATCTAAATTAGGCTTTTGCTCAAAAACTGAAAATTGACCGCTAAATACAGGAAATAGAAAGTTAACAATATGATTAACATTTTTGAAATTCTCTAGAATATATTTTCTACTACCGTTAGGTTTTTCATTTGAATCATACTCATCATTAAAGTCGATAGTTGTATCAAATGATTGAAATGTCGATTTACTTTGATAATTTTTTATAAAGCTATAGCAATCTCCATTTTTAATTTTAAGATACTCTATCCAAAATAAATCTCTCAAATTTACTTCATCTCCTATAGCAAATGCCCCAAGAAAAAAACTATTTAAAGTTCTTATTATTTCTCTTGGTGAGTTAAAGAAATTAGAAGAAAATTCCATATCGATCTCCTTAAAAACTTCGTCAATTTTTTCATTATTCTTTAAATTTAAATTACCCTTTACTTGATGAAGTTTTTTTCTAAAGAATTCTTTTAAATCAGCATCTTCTATTTTTGGTAGATGAATTGGAATGTTAATAATTTTTTCCAAAAAATGATGACCGTCTTCAATGTCATTTCCGTATCGATCTTTAATTGCCTTAGCTACATGGTTGCTATCAATGTTAACAATAAATATGAAATTGCTAAAATTGGCATTTAGTTTAATTAATTTTAAAATGGTATAAATTTCTTCTTTATCTAGCCTATCTAAATCATCAATAAATACAACAACTTTGAATTTTGCAGTTTTTATAGTTTCATTAACTTTATTTTTTAATGAATCAATCGTCAATTTGTCTCCCTCCAAATCTTCTCCTAAAGCTTGAAAGATCTCACTAATATCAAATGAAACTTTACTATTAAAAATTTTAGGAAGACCAACGGTTGCAGATATTTTTACAGCTTTTAAATATTTACTATATTTTGAAATCCATTTACCAACTTCTTGAAGATTTGTGTTTTCTTGTACGTAGAATTTTTTGGATAAAGCATCAAAAAAATCAAATAACATCTCATCTTCACTAGAATATCTCCAAGGATTGAAATGAAATTTCAGATACTCTTTATCTTCGTCCCTTTTTTCAAAATGATCAATTTTATCTTCGATTAAATTTAAGAATGATGTTTTACCTTCACCCCATTTTCCATAAATTCCTATAGTAATAGGATCAGGATTGCTAGAATTTAATTGTATCAGTTTTTGAACTTTTTCCGCATAAAATTTAAAATTAAATAAATCTTGTTCAGGTTTGTTTATTGGATTATCATCTAAAAAGTGGATGTTATTTGGCATAATTTATTTTAACTGATTAATAAAACTGATCACTGACCACTATTTCCTCACTTTATCCTCATTTTGTTTCACAAAAGCATCCCAACCCGAATAACTTTTTCCTGCTACGATTTTTCCTGAATTAAAAAAGTGACAAACCGCTGCTGCCAGACCATCTGTTGAATCGAGGTTTTTAGGTAATTCTTTCAATCCTAAAAGCTGTTGCAACATTTTGGCAACCTGTTCTTTACTGGCATTTCCGTTTCCGGTAATCGCCATTTTTATTTTTTTAGGTTCATATTCTGTAATCGGAATATCTCTCGAAAGTCCAGCTGCCATTGCTACACCTTGTGCGCGCCCCAACTTTAACATCGATTGCACATTTTTACCAAAGAAAGGCGCTTCAATCGCAATTTCATCCGGATGATGCGTTTCGATTAATTCGATGGTACGCTCAAAAATGATTTTCAGTTTTTGGTAATGATTATCGTATTTGGACAATTGCAACTCGTTAAGCTGCAAAAACTCCATTTTTTTATTGATTACTTTAATCAATCCAAAACCCATGATTGTAGTTCCCGGGTCGATGCCTAATATGATGCGTTCTTTTGTCAAGTGATTTTGTTTCAGGTTTCAGGTTTCAAGTTCGAAAGTTGCTAGAAAAATGCTATAATTCATTTTCTAATTTTCAAATTGCCACATTTTCAAATTGATTACTTTTGCAGCATGATTTCAATTCCTCACAAAGCTAAGCAATTCCTTGTTCTTCTGGTCAAACTTTTGATTGTAGGTGGCGCATTTTACTTTATTTATAATCAGTTGGCGAATAACGACAAACTCGACTGGCAAAAATTCATTACACTGTTTCGTAAAAATCAGTCAGTTTTAGGAATTGGATTTATATTGCTTTTGAGTGTTTTAAATCGATATTTCGAAATTTTAAAATGGCAAAATCTGGCCAAAGTCATTCATTATATTTCATTAGGCGAAGCTACAAAACAAGTTCTCGCTGCGCTTACAGCCGGAATTTTTACGCCAAACGGAGTAGGAGAGTACGCAGGAAAAGCATTGTATTACCCAAAATCAGAAGCAAAAAGAGTAGTTTTCCTGAACTTAATCTGCAACGGAATCCAGATGATTTTAACGGTTTTATTTGGAACAATTGGCTTGCTATTTCTCGGATATTGGAAATGGGTTTTGGGAATAATCGCAATATCTTTTTTCTTTATTCTATTTTCTGTACTCTTTAAAAAGATTAAAATCAAAGGATATTCCATTGAAAAATTGATTCATAAAATCAATGAAATTCCCAAACCAATTCATCAAAGAAATATCTTTTTAGGCATATTGCGTTATTTGGTTTTCTCGCATCAATATTACTTTTTGTTTTTGGCTTTTGATGTAGATTTGCCTTATTTTACTTTAATTGCAACAATTGCGGTTGTTTATTTTTTGGCCTCATCATTACCTACTTTTCAATTTTTGGACTTTGCTGTAAAAGGAAGTGTAGCCGTTTATTTCTTCGGAATTTTAAACGTAAACGAATGGATTGTCGTTTTTATAAGTACGTTGATGTGGTTTTTAAATGTAGTTTTGCCTGTTGTTTTAGGAAGTTATTATGTGTTGAATTTCAAAACTAAAAGGGTAGAATGAGTTTAATTTTATTTGTCATATTAAAAATTTATATAATAAGTATCAGTTTACTTGTTTATGGTTTTACACGAATAAAAAAATATCAGAAAACAGATTTTAAACCAAAAACCAGTTTTACAATTATAGTTCCTTTCAGGAATGAAGAAAAGAATTTACCCAAACTTTTAGATAGTTTCGCAAAACTAAGTTATCCAAATAATTTGTTCGAAGTTATTTTGGTGGATGATAGTTCTAATAAAAAGTTTCAGGTTTCAGGTTTCAGATTTCACGTTAGTTTAATTGACAATATAAGAATTTCAAATTCACCTAAAAAAGATGCGATTTCAACAGCCATGCAGCACGTAAAAACCAATTGGGTTATTACGACCGATGCCGATTGTATTGTGCCTGAAAATTGGCTTTTAACTTTTGATAATTATATTCAGGAAAACAATGTTTCCATGTTGGCAGGAGCCGTTTCTTATCAATGCGAAAATTCATTTCTGCACCATTTTCAGCAATTGGATTTAACGAGTTTACAAGGAGCCACAATTGGAAGTTTCGGAATTAAAAAAGCATTTATGTGTAACGGAGCCAATCTTGCTTACACAAAATCATTGTTCGAAAAACTAAATGGATTTGATGGAAATAATAAAATTGCAAGTGGCGATGATGTTTTTTTACTGCAGAAAGCCGCAGATTTATTTCCTGATGAAGTTCATTATTTAAAAGCTAAAGAAGCAATCGTTTTAACCAAACCAACTGAAAACTGGAAATCCCTGTTTCATCAAAGGGTACGTTGGGCAGCAAAAACAAGTTCCTATCAAAGCATTTTCGGGAAATCTTTAGGATTAATCGTTTTCTTTGGAAATCTAAGTTTTGTTATTGGATTTATATTCTTGATTTTCGGAATCTGGTCCTGGCAACTTTTAGTTTTATTTGTTTTCCCTAAATTTATTATTGACTTTGTTTTGCTTTACCTAACAAACCAGTTTTTAACAAATACAAGATTGCGCTATTTGTTTTTGAGTAGTTTATTCTATCCTTTTTTCAGCACGTGCGTAGCTTTGTATAGTTTGTTTGGTTCTTATGAATGGAAAGATCGACGATTTGTGAAATAAAAACTATTTTTTTTCTTCTTTCGCCTTAATAATTATAGGCAAAATCAATTGTGTTTTTACCGGAACTCCTCGTTTTATAGCAGGATTTACTTTTGGAAAATCAACCAAACGAGCCTGTAAAATACTATCAATTTTAATTGTATCATATGCTACTGAATCTTTAGTAAACTGAGGTTCAAATTTCATTGAAGAGTTAGGAAATATAGTTACTTTCACCTCAATGGTATCAAGTTCAGGATATAAAATAGAAAGTGTATCAATATCTAATTTTTCCTGAATTAGCTGTGCCATTACTTCAAAAAAGCATTGTTGGCGCAGTTTTTTGTCGTTTACTTTTTCACAATCGACAACCGATGGGAATTCGTCAACTTCTTTCCAATTGATAGATTTTAGCTCTTTTTGAAGTAATTCTTTTTCAGACGGAATCTGCTTCTCAAAGTATTGACAAGAACTAATAAATAGTAGGATTATAAAAAATGGGAACTGCTTCAAGATTATGATATTGTATTGAACTAATTATATTTATAAAAATACGATTATTTTTTTTGGTTAGCTTTATAATCTAAATATTCTTCATAGCTTTCAGAAAGCCATTTTTCTTTGTTTTGTTCTGCAACTTCTTTTTGGTCAGGATATAACTTCGCCAATCGATCAGAAAAAGTAGCAATTTGAACAGTATAAGTATAGAATTCTGTTTTACTTAAAACTAAGTCGGGATTATTTTTACTGGAAAAATATTCAAAAAAAAGAGAATCAAATTCTTTCATCGAGAAATTTAAAACCTTTTTCTTATTACTTTTATATATACTGTCCTGAAGTAATTGATCGTCAACAGACAGTTTTTTATTTTGCGCATAGGCATTATTATTGATCATAAAGATCAAAGTGCACATAAAAAATAATTTAAAAACACTGTACATTGTCTAATTTTTCTGACGGTTTACGGGCAAATTTACAAAAAAATAAATGGATTTACTATTGTTAATACTCGGTTTTGTATGCGTAATTGTTGGTGTTTTTGGTAGTTTTCTACCTTTTTTACCGGGACTTTCCAGTTGTTGGGTTGGTTTGTTATTATTGTACCTTACAAAAGCTGTCGAAAATAATTATTGGGTTTTAGGGATAACACTTTTAATTACAATAATAATTACAGTTTTAGATTATGTTATTCCGGCGCGAGGCACAAAAAAGTTTGGCGGAAGTTCATATGGAGTCTGGGGAACAAACATCGGATTGATTGTTGGAATCATAGCTCCTATACCATTTGGAGTTATAATTGGGCCTTTTGTTGGTGCTTTTATTGGAGAAATGATTTACGATTCTAAAAATCATACTCGTGCAATAAAAGCGGCAACAGGTTCGTTATTGGGTTTTTTGGCCTCAAGCTTCATTAATTTTCTCTTTTGTATTATTTTTCTTGGCGTTTTTTTAAATATAGTTTGGCAAAACAGATTTTTATTGTTTTAATCGTCAAATTTATGTTAATATTTTTCCTATATTTTTAGTATTTTTTAAAAAATAACATTTTTTTAATTTATATTTTTTATTTCTTTTTGATAACGAAAGGGTTATGTTCATTGAGACTTTTAGAATTTCGCCAAAAAAAGCGTTAAAAAAACGTTCTTCATTTTTAACTTATTTTTTGGAAATGTTAAAATATTTTATATTTTTATCACGATAAACGATGAAAAGCCCCACTTAGTCGATTATTTTGAATGGATTTAAATAATTTTAAAACTAAACATATGACTCCTAACCTACAAATTGAACTTAGACGTTTTATTTCTTCTAATGTTGTTTCTAAATTAAATAAGTTTTATTTCGAAAATGATGCCCTCTTAATAAAGGGAATTGATGTTTCAATCGGAACCGTTCTAATGGGATTATACAATAAAGCCGAGGAGTCGGGTTTTTATAAAAACATAGTCACACTATTAGAAGATAATTCAACATTTTACGGAGAAGTTGACTTTACTTCAGGAAGAATTTTATCAGTAGATGATTGTTACAGAATCGAAGGAAACGAGTTGCTTAAAGAAATTTTCAGCAATAAAAAAGGAAGAATTTCTGAAATGATCTCAAACGAAGTAGGAATTAAAAGTGAAACAGCACGCGAAATCCTTAATTTTTCTGCGTTATTAGTTGTTTCTTATCTTAAAAACAATTCACAATTAATTAAAAATCTGAAATTATTGTTAGAAGATCAAAAACGTGATATTCTAAACAGTATTCAGCCAGGAATAAAAATCATCCTTGGATTCTCTTGCCATGAAACAGTTGAAGAAAAAAACCAGGCAATGGGAAGATCTGTTTTTACACTTTTTGGACATAATTTTTTCTAGAATATTTCATCACCCAAATAAAAAAATCCCATTTTACAAAAGTAAAACAGGATTTATATTGCCTAATTTGAAGCGTTTCTTAGACGTTCTTCAAATTTATAATTTCTTGCTCGGTCAAAAAACGCCAGTTACCTCTTGGTAAATTCTTTTTGGTTAAGCCAGCAAATGATACACGATCGATACGTAAAACATCATAGTCAAAGTTTTCGAAAATAGCTCGAACCACTTTTACATTTGATGAACGCAGTTTTAAGCCAATTTCGCTTTTAGGTTCATTATCAATATAACTAACCTCTTCAACAAACACACGATGTCCGTCAAGAACTAAACCTTTGCTGATTTTTTCTAAATCTTCAAATTTTAAATTTTTGTCTAACGAAACCTGGTAAATTTTAGACGATTTTTGACTCGGTAAAGTAAATTTACGAATCATATCCGTATCGTTTGTAAATAATAATAAACCAGTTGTGTTCTTGTCCATTCTTCCAATCGGAGCAATTTTTGCCGTAGTAGAACCACGTACAAGTTCCAGAACGTTACGATATTCCTGACCTTCATCAAGAGCAGTTGTAAAGTTTTTAGGTTTGTTCAACAAGATATATTCCTTCTTTTCAGGAGTCAAAGTAACGCCGTCAAAATTTACAACATCGTTTAATTTTACTAAATAACCCATTTCAGTAACCGGAACGCCATTTACTTTAACGTTTCCAGACTGGATATATATATCGGCATCACGACGTGAACAAACACCTGAATTAGAGATGTATTTGTTCAAACGAATTTCGTCTGCTGCTTTTTGTCTTTTCGGAGCCTGATTCTGTTTTTTGATTTTTTCTGCCTTTTCTTCTTCAGCAGCCTTAACAGCAGGTTTCACTTTTTTTGGCCCTTGCGCACGTTTCGCCATAGGAGGTTTTGGCTTGCTAGAGTTTGATCTTGAGCTATTTGGTCTCGATCCGCCTCTTTTATTATTGCCTTCCTTATTGTTCATAAATTCTGTAATTTGTGCAAAGATAGTTTATTCTTGCTAAATAATCCTAAGTTCATTGTTCTTAGATTAATAGCTATTTTTAATTGAAGTTATAGAAGCAGCACAATTGGCTTTTTTTCAGGCATGGTTTCCCGCTTTTCACTTCAATCTTTTATGGCGAACCCCGCCATAAAAGGATTTCCGCTGCAATCGGGGCTAATTTCAAGCATTTGGCTTCTTTTGAACATTTTATTCCACAAAGTTGCGCCAAGAATTTCACAGAGATTCACAAAGTTTAAAAAAAATCCGCGTATATCTGCCTAAATCCGCATCATCCGCGTGCCATTTAAAATCCTAAAATCGTGAAATCAAATTCTTCCCATGCCACAAAACACTAGGATTAATTAAAACAATGCAAAAAACACCCGAAACAATCAGGAATTTTAAAACATTATGAAGCAGTAAATATTGTTCCTTAGAGTTTGATTTCCATAAATAAATCAGAAAAAACAACAAGGCAATAAAACAGATATAAAAGTAAATATCCATATAACCCACATCATAAATATTAACCAAAACATAAACCGGAACTACGGTCATAAAAGTTAAAACCGTAATAATTTGTTTTGAAACTGTTTCGTTATACAATATCGGAATCGTTTGATAATCGTTTGCCAAATCACCTTTTAGGTTTTCCAGATCTTTGATCATTTCGCGAATTAGCAACAGCAAAAACAAAAACATGGCATGTGCCGAAATTACTGCAAAATGACTCATGTGATTTTCGATTTCTTCAAATAAAATTTTGTTATAGAAGTACAATAAAATCGCAAAAAAAGGTACAACAGCCAGCAAAGCCGAAGTTAGGTTACCAATAATCACGTATTTTTTTATTTTATGAGAGTAAAACCAAATCAGGAAAATATAAGCCGAAAAAAATAAAAAAGCCCGCCATGAAACAATTAAGGCCATTAATACCGCCAGGAAATTCAAGCTAAAATAAACCGATAATTTTGTTTTCTGGCTCACCAATCTATCCAGCATAGATTTGTTTGGCCTGTTGATTAGATCTTTTTGACTGTCGTAAAAATTATTAATAATATAGCCGGAAGCAATCGTAACCGCGGAAGCAAAAACAATTAAAAACAAGTTGAAATCTAGTAAAATATCCAGGGCTCTTTTTTCCGGAGCCAATATAAAGATCGCCGATAAATATTGTGCCAGGACAATAATAGGAATGTTGTAACCTCTTACTACAGAGAACAGACCAACAATTTTCATTACTAAAAGTTTGTGCTGTCTGCTTAACATTTTTTGATTTAAATTTTGGAATTGGGGTCTAATTTAAGATTTTTTACCGTAGGAAACAGGTGGTCAAAGTTTATTTTTTAATAATTCCTTAGATCCGTAGCCTAATTTTCTAATACAGGCTAAAGCTTGTTTTTGTGAGATTCCAACTTCTTTAATGTCTTTTTTTTCTACAAAAACCACAGAACCACTCCACGGATTTGGAGCATCGGGAATAAATACGACAGAGTTGTTTTCATCTATCTGTTCAATCAAAAATGCAAATTGCAAGCCTGCATCTGTAGGAACTAAAATGACTTTTAAATCCTCGTTGGATTCAAATCCCATTATGTTTTCATTCATTTTTTTCATGAACGAATAACCGGGAACAAAGCTTAAAATTCCGTTTTCTAATCTGTGAATCAATTTTTGTGCGTAGGTAGTTTTAGCAACCAAACCAGCAGCAAAACAAATAATTACAATAATTAAAATCGCGACAATTTCTTCTATTGCCAATCCTAAAACTTTTACTTTTGGAAAATGACTAACAATCGGATTTGTAATTTTTTGAATAATACCAAATCCTTTTTCTAAAAGAATAAGCAATAAAATTAACGGTGCTAAAAATACAATTCCTCCTAAAAAAGTTGCTTTAATAATTTTTAAAATACTTTTCATATTAAATAACTTTTAGCGTGATAATTTAGAAAAGGATATTCAAATAAGCGTAATTTTTTAAAGTGATTTATACTTTAGAATTGATAAACAACTTCTAATTTGTAATCTTTCAAAGAAGCTTTGGCACGTTCTAAATCTTCTGTAAAGCCCAGAATATAACCACCGCCGCCAGAGCCACAAAGTTTCAGATAATAGTCGTTTGTATCAATTCCGTTTTGCCAGATTCCGTGAAATTGTTCAGGAATCATTGGTTTAAAATTATTTAAAACGACTTTAGAAAGTTTTTTTGTATTGGTAAACAATGATTTCATGTCGCCATGCAAAAAGTTCTCTACGCAGGCATCCGTATATTTTACAAATTGGTTTTTAAGCATCGTACGGAACCCTTTGTCTTTTAGGTTTTCCATAAAAATGTTTACCATTGGTGCTGTTTCGCCAACAATTCCGGAGTCTAATAAAAACACAGCCCCTTTTCCGTCAAAACTTTGAGTCGGAATTCCGGTTGCTTCAATATTATCTTTAGAATTTATTAAAATTGGGATACTCAAATAGCTGTTTAAAGGATCTAAACCAGAACTTTTTCCGTGAAAAAAGCTCTCCATTTGAGAAAATATATTTTTTAGCTGTAACAGTTTTTCACGAGTTAAATTCTCTAAAACTGTTATTTTTTGAGTAGCATATTTATCATAAATAGCCGCAACAAGAGCACCACTGCTGCCAACTCCGTATCCTTGCGGAATACTTGAATCGAAATACATGCCTGTTTCAACATCATTTTTTAGACTTGCCAAATCAAAAGAAACCAATTCAGGCTGTTCTGTCTGCAAAGTTTCAAGATAAGTTACAAAACGTTTTAAACTTGCATTTGATGCTATTGCTTCTGCCGAAGGATCTTCGGTTTTCTTCAACGCACCATTGTAAAAATTATAAGGAATAGAAAGTCCTTTAGAGTCGCGAATAATTCCGTATTCTCCAAAGAGTAATATTTTTGAGTAAAATAATGGTCCTTTCATATTTATTTTATGTCTTTCTTAATTTTATTTGGGTCTTGTCGTGTGTCGAAAATGGAATGAATTCTAATTTCATTTGAACCAAAACTATACAAGAGACTTGATTGTTTTGTTACGACACATTTTCGATATTTTTTATTTATTGATGATTTTGGAAAAACTTCTGGATTCATGCTAATTATTGAAATTGCTTTTTGAAATTTCACAAGAAACATTTCTTTCGATTTTTTAGACCATCTTGCTTCAATAAAATTTAAAACAGCATCTAAATTCTCTTCAGCTGTTTTTGAAATATTTATTTTAAGATTCACTCCTTATATTTTTTCATCACATCTTCAAAGCTTTTAAATTCTCCTCTTTCAAATTCTAATTCACTTTGAGCGACATCTTCTTTCTGGGCTTCTGTCAAATCATCCCACCAATCATTTTTCTCCTGTCTTAGCAATCTTGCAACAGCCATAATAAGTGCAGGATCATTAGTTTCCTTCAACATATTCATTGCATTGAGTTTCTCTAATTGAATGTCCATAACATAAAATTTTAATTAAAGATACAAAAATTATTGCTTCATTGCACCGCTTCCAATTTCGTCGCAAATGTACTGACCATTCTGACAAAATACAACTAATTCGTCCTGAATAAATTGAAGTACTTTTTCGCTAACGTTTTCGGGATATAAAACGTGAACATTTGCTCCTGCATCAAGTGTAAAACAAACCGGAATTTTGGTTTCATTTCTAAATTTCCAAATCGCATTTATGATTTGCAAAGTATTTGGTTTCATCAAAATAAAATACGGCATAGATGTCATCATCATGGCATGTAAAGTCAAAGCTTCGCTTTCGACAACTTTAATGAATTCTCCTAGATTTCCACTTTCAAAAATGGCAATTAACTGATCCAGATTTTCATGCGCCTGAGCAAAACGTTTTTCTGCGTAGGGGTGATTGTGCATTAAATCATGTCCTACGGTACTTGAGACTTGTTTTTCGCCTTTATCAACCAATAAAATAGTATCCTGATAATTCTTGAAGTTGTCATGAATTGCGTACGGAAATTCAACTCCATATAAATCAGTACTTCCTTGAATGTTGGCCTGATTTCCCCAAACTACCACATTTCCTTTTACACTTCGGCAAGCACTTCCAGATCCTAAACGAGCTAAAAATGATGCTTTTTGGTAAAAATATTCCTCTGTCATTTCCGGATTTAATGCTTTCTCCAAGCTCATGAAATTCATTGCCAAAGCTGCCATTCCAGAAGCCGAAGAAGCGATTCCTGAACTATGAGGAAACGTGTTTTGTGTATCAATCGTAAAATGATAATCCTTTAAAAATGGTAAATAAACTTCAACTCTTTCCAAAAACTTCTGAATTTTTGGTTTAAAATCCTCTTTTGGTTTTCCTTCAAAAAGTAAATCAAAAGAAAAACCATTATCTGTCACACTGAGCGGTCCCGAAACTTCGGGAGAAATGCTTTTCTTTTCAAAACCCAATTTCGTAATCGTTTTACAATTATTCAAAGTAAAACTTACTGAAGGATTTGCCGGAATTTGATTGTCTTTTTTGCCCCAATATTTCACTAATGCAATATTGCTGGGAGCGCTCCATTCAAAATTTCCGTTTTCGATTGTCGAAGTATATTTTTTAGGAATAAAATCAGTTGCTGTAAACATGAATTATAAAATTTTGGCAAAGATAGTTTTTATACTATTTCACCATATAAGTTATATAAGAAAATGTAAGTAAGGTTCAAACTAAAATGAACTATATGGTTTCAAATATCTTTTAACTATTTTTGATGAAAAATAAATTAGAATGAACAAAACTGTCAAAATCGCCATAGCTTTAATCGTTTGTTTACTGGTAGGATATTCTGCAAGCGTGGTTACAAGACCAAGTGTTGAAACTTGGTATCCAACAATTGTAAAACCAATTTTTAATCCGCCAAATTGGATTTTCATGCCAATGTGGACATTGCTTTATATTTTAATGGCGGTTGCTGTGGGACTAGTTTGGGACAAAATTAAAGAACAAAACGAAACTGTAAAAAAGGCATTAGCTTTCTTTTTGATTCAATTGACATTGAATGCTATTTGGTCATATCTTTTCTTCGGACTTAAAAATCCAATGTTGGCTTTAATCGAAATCGCGCTTTTATGGCTGATGATTTATGAAACGTATCTGAAATTTATTAAAATCAATAAAATTGCCGGTTATTTATTGATTCCGTATTTAGCTTGGGTTGCTTTTGCAGCAATTTTGAATGCCAGTATTTGGTGGTTGAATAGATAAGATTTAGTTTTTAGATTCTGTTTTTAATTTCTTAAACATTTCATTTTTAGCATACAAAAAATCCATTGTAGTTAGGATATTGTTGTTTTCTATAAGTTTCGCTGATCTTGGGTCGGCGTCACAGAACTCAATAAATAAATCAACTTCTTCGGGTTTTAATTTTAGATCTTTGGTAAAATAATCACGAGGAATTGATGCTGCTATAAGTTTTTTGAAAACAGTTTCCTTAGTTTTCTTTTTGACTTCTTCTTTATCTTTTTTAAATAAATTTATAAGTCCGGTTCCCATTCTGGTAAAGTCCATTCCATTTGCAATAGTTCCGTCGTAAACACCGGTATATTTTTGCAATGATCTATTGTCTTTATCAAATTTTATATCGTCAATATCTTGTTGAGAAGTGTTTATTTTATCAAATTTTATATTTGTTACTACAACTTCATTTAATTCCTCCGCTTTTATATTCATATTGACGGTAATATTGTTTTGTTCAATATTTTCCTGTGATATTTTCAATCGTGTAAAAAAGTAATCTTTTGCGAAAAACAATAAACTATCTTTTGCCTGAACAACAATCGAAAATTCTCCCATTTTATTTGTTCTGGTACTTGTTTTGGCTGTTTTATTTATAACTTCTACTTTATCAAGTGGATAATTGTTGGAAAAGACTCTTCCGTGTAGTAATTTTTCTGTTTGGGAAATGGAAAATTGGTAAGTCAAAAAAGAAATTATAGTAAGTAACTTTACTTTCATCTAATGGTTTTTAGTTGAAGTAAAATTATTAGAATCGTCTTAAGGAAAACTTAGCAAACCTGTAAATTCTTGTTAATTCGGTTTGTATATGTATTTATAATATCTCAATTAATTCTGATGGTTTATTTATTACCACTTTCGCACCGTTGCCAATTAATTCCTCTTCTGTTCGATAACCCCAGGAAACTCCAACAGCAAACATATTTGCATTTATTGCTGTTTGCATATCAATATCTGAATCTCCAACAAAAAGAATTTCTTCGGGTTTTAAATTCCAGGTTTTGCTTATTTCTAAAGCTTCAAACGGATTCGGTTTTTTAAGCTCTTCAGTACTTAAACCAACGGCAGCGTCAAAATAATTAGGAAATATTTCTGCGGCTATTTTTTTGGTAAGTTCGTCTGCTTTGTTTGAAAAGACCGCTAATTTAATATTTCTTGAAACCAAATTATCCAGTAACGTTATAATGCCTTCGTATGGTTTTGTTTTTATAGTACAAACTTCGCGATATTCGTTGATCATACAATCAAAACAAATTTCAATTTGTTCATCTGAATTGTTTGATACAGGTAGCGCTTTGCTGACCAAATTTCGCAAACCGCTTCCTATGAAATATTGATAAGTATCATAAGTATGAGTGGGATAATTTAAACCTGTAAGTACAGTATTCATGGCATCTGAAATGTCTTCTAATGAATTAACTAAGGTTCCGTCTAAATCAAAAATAATTCCTTTAAATCTCATTCTATATTATATGTTATTAGCCAAAATAAACCCGCTTGTCCAGGCATTTTGAAAATTAAAACCTCCCGTAATGGCATCTATATTTACAATTTCTCCGGCAAAATATAGATTCTGATGTAATTTGCTTTCCATGGTTTTAAAGTTGATTTCTTTTAAATCGATTCCGCCTGCGGTAACAAATTCTTCTTTAAAAGTACTTTTTCCGTTTACCTGAAATTTTGCTTTTGTCAATTGAGAAGCTAAATTCTGTAATTGAATTTTAGATAAATCGGCCCATTTTGTTTCGATTTCAATTCCCGAAGCTAAAACCAGACTTTCCCACAAACGATTTGGGAAATCGAAAGGTGATTTTTTGGAAACTGCTTTTTTCGCATGTTCCTGTTTTAAGTCTTTTAGGATTTTTTCGGCATCTTCGGTATCAACATCATTTAACCAATTGACGAAAATCGTAAACTGATAATTTTTATCGTGTAAAATACGCGCTCCCCAAGCCGAAAGTTTTAGAATCGCAGGTCCGCTCATTCCCCAATGCGTGATTAATAAAGGTCCGGTCGATTCGAGTTTGGTATCTTTTACGTTAACGGTAACTTGTGCCGCAACGCCGGGCAATTCTTTTATGCGAGGATCTTTAATATTGAAAGTAAATAGGGAAGGAACGGGGCTAATAATCGCATGCCCTTTTTCCTGAAGCATTTCCCAAATTTTAGGATTGCTTCCTGTCGCCATAACTAATTTTTCTACAATAAATTTATCGTTTTGTGTATCAATTTTCCAATGATTTTCTGCTTTGTAGATTGATTGTACACTTTGTCCCGTTAAGACTTTTATGCCGAGTTTTTCGGTTGCTTTTAAGAAACAATCAATAATGGTTTGAGAAGAATTAGAAACAGGAAACATTCTCCCGTCATCTTCTATTTTTAATTCAACACCATGTTTTTCAAACCATTCAATTGTATCACCAGAACAAAATTGATGAAACGGGCCACGAAGTTCTTTTTCGCCTCTGGGATAAAATTTAACCAATTCATTAGGTTCAAAACAAGCGTGTGTAACGTTGCAGCGTCCACCGCCGGAAACGCGGACTTTAGAAAGTACTTCTTTTCCTCTTTCTAAAATGGCAATTTTTAGTTTTGGATTTTTCTCCGCAATATTAATCGCCGTGAAAAATCCTGCAGCGCCTCCGCCAACAATAATTATGTCGAAATTTTGAATCATATTATTTGGTTTGCCACGAATTCACGAATTATTTTTTTGACAATCTTTCAGAAAAAATTCGTGAATTCGTGGCTATTTTAAACTTTATATTTTATCCGGGAAATCACTAATAATTCCGTCTACATTATAGCTTTTTATTTTTTGAATGTCTTCATCAGAATCTACTGTCCACGGCAAAACCAGAAATCCTTTCTTTTGTATTTCCTTAGTATTTTCCTGATTCAATAATTGATAATCCGGATGAATGGCACGCGCTTTTATTTTTTCGGCGAAAGCCAAAGCTGTATCGATATTTTCTTCTGTTAAAACTCCAATTGCAATATTTGGATTTAAATTGTGAACTTCCTGCAACATATTCCAGTCAAAACTTGAAATAATAAAATGCTCATAATTCCAGTTTTTATCCGAAATATATTCTTCAATTAAAGCAACAACTTTATGAGGAGTTCCTATGCCTTTCAATTCAATATTGATGAGGCATTTTTTGTCCACTAAATCAAAAACTTCGTTTAACGTTGGAATTTCAAGTTGATCCGCAATCAAAAACGATTTTAATTCGCTTAAAGATAAAGTATTTACAAAACCTTTTCCATTGGTTGTTCTGTCGATGGTTTCGTCGTGAATTACGATTATATGTCCGTCGGAACTTAAATGAACATCGAGTTCTATTCCATCAGCATTTAAGTCTAATGCCTTTTGAAAAGCCTGTAAAGTGTTCTCTGGTTCGTATCCTTTGGCGCCGCGATGTGCTATTTTTAGCATTTTCTTTGTGAGTAAGTTTAACCGCAAAGGTCGCAAAGATTTACGCAAAGTGCGCAAGGATTTATATAAAAAAAGTTCGCCACAGATTTCACAGATTACAATGATTTTTTTTCACGCAGATTTTAAAAAGATTTAAGCAGATTCACGCAGATAATTTTTAAAATTTAAATCTGCTTAGATCTGCAAAATCTGCGTGACAAACTTTGCGATTTTGTTTCATTGCTTTTAAGCAAGTTCTAACAAAACAAGACCGTATTCAGAATCGATGATTGCTTTTCCGTTTTGAACTTCTGTTTCTTGTCCTGAAAAAGCGTCTTTTAATTTAGTTCCATCTTCAAAAACAGAATTAACCGGAAGCTCTTTTCTACCAGTTCCTAAATCTAAACCAATTACAACGTTGTCTTTATAATTAACTTTAGTAAAATTTCTTGAAAAAATATACGGTTTATCTGAAATCATATTGTGTATTCCTGCTCCAACCGCAGGATGATTTCTGCGGAATTGTCCTAGTTTTTGCCAATGCCAAAGTATTCTCTGAGTTTCAGAATTATTCTCAACATCTTCCCAATTCATGAAAGATCGTAAAGTGGCGTCACCTTCCGTACCTTCAATTACAAGAGAACGACCTGTTTCATCACCATAATAAACCTGAGAAATTCCCGGAGAGAGCAATAATTTGGTTCCCGCTTCAAAAGTTCTGTTTCGATTTCCATCAAATGGAGTGGGATCGTCGTGGGATGATACGTAATTCAGAACGCTAAAACCTTTTAATTCATTTTGAAGTTTTGCTGAATATTTTGAAAATATAACTTCATAATCGTTTTGAGCATCGAGTTTAAATTCAAAATTAATCATGCAGTTAAAACCATTTTCGAAATAGTTTACTTTTCGATCTCCAAAATCATAATCCAGTCCGCTGCTTATTTCATAACCATAAACTTCAGCAATCGTATAAAACGGATTCTGATCTAAAACTTCAAGCGGATGATGTTTTTTCCAGGTTTCAAATGCGTAATCACATTCTTTTCTAAAATCAACCCAAATATCTTCATCTGTATGTTTTACAGTATCAGCTCTGTAACCGTCAATTCCAAATTCCAGAATATAATCGGTTAACCACTTTATGATGTAATATTTTGGAGTTCTTGGGTAATTTGTTCTTTTGAAGAATTCATTTAACGAGGTAATTTCTTTTTCATAACGACCTTCATTTTTCCATTTTTCGATTAAAAAAGAAGGCAGTTCCACTTCCTGATTGCTTTCGGTTCTTACGTCCGGAAGATTATCGACTAAAGTGCACATCGTTGTGTTTTCGAATGATTTATAATCGCAGACAATTCCAGTTCTAACCCAGTCTTCCGGCCACATCGGGTCTTCTGCTGTTACAGGTCCGGTGTGATTAATAACACCGTCAAGCATAATTCTAATGCCTTTTTCGTGTGCTTTTTTAACCAGATTTGCCAAATCTTCTTTTGTTCCGAAGTTAGGATCTAACGCCGTCCAGTCTCTTGCCCAATAACCGTGAAAACCATAACTCAGCCCGGTTCCTTCGTCAACGCCATCGTGAATTTGTTCTACAATCGGCGTAAGCCAAATGGCATTTATTCCCAATTTATCAAAATAACCTTCGTCGATTTTTTTTATAATTCCGATGATATCGCCACCTTCAAAACCACGTAATTTTCCCGGAGTTTTGATTCGGTTGAAGTTTAAATCATTTGATGGATTTCCATTGTAAAAACGATCGGTAAGTAAAAAATAAATATTTGCTCCTTCCCAAACGAAAGGCGGTTTAGAAGTATTTTCGTTATTCATTAAAATTAATTTTGAGCGAGAATATTAAAGATAAAGAAAGGAAATCATATAAATGAAAAAACCGCCATGAATTCACGAATTTATAAAAGAATAATTCGTGAATTCGTGGCGGAAATATATTGTGTTAGATTTTACCGTTGTTAGACCTGACAGGTTTTTAAAACCTGTCAGGTCTCTTTGAACATAAAAAAAGACGCACTGCTGTGCGTCTCTACGATATGCGTTGTGTGAAAAAATCTTTGATGTTTTATTCCAATTCTAAAACTAAAGCCGATTTTGGTTCTAAAGTAATTTCAGAACTTAAATCGAATGCTTTTCCAGTCAAAATATCTTTCCCTGACTTAAAGTTTTTGATGTTTTCTTTGAAACGATTGGTTTTAATAGTTTGGGCTGTAGCATTATTATTAAAAACCACCATCACCGTTTTAGTATCTGTATATCTGAAATACACATAGGTGTTATTTTCTGGAATATAATGAGTCATTTTTCCGAAGTGAACGGCTTCGTTTGATTTTCTCCAGTTGAATAATTTCGATGTAAAATCAAAATATTTTGCTTGTTCAGGAGTTCTTCCAGCTGCGGTTAGCGCATTGTTTTTATCACCTGCCCATCCTCCTGGAAAATCCTGACGAATGTCTGCATCTCCTTTGCTTTTGTCACCGCCCATTCCAATTTCTGAACCATAATACAATTGTGGAATTCCGCGAACTGTAGCCAATAAAGTCATTGCCAGTTTGTATTTTGCAAAATCGTATTTAAACTTATCATTCATACGATCTGTATCGTGATTTTCAGCAAAAACTAAAATGTTGTTGGTATTTGGATACAGATAATCCATT
This sequence comes from Flavobacterium sp. MEB061, assembly GCF_000834715.1. NCBI lineage: Bacteria > Pseudomonadati > Bacteroidota > Flavobacteriia > Flavobacteriales > Flavobacteriaceae > Flavobacterium > Flavobacterium sp. MEB061. The sequence continues at coordinate 209,873 of NZ_JXQR01000007.1, forward strand.
GCAAAATTATTGTAGAATTTAATCATTCCGTTATCCCAGGTTCCTTCACTTTCACTAAATGCAGAAACCACTTGACTTTGAAGCGTAAAATCCATTACACTTGGCAAATTCGAATTGTAGTTTTCGATCGCACCAATTTTACTGTCTTTTTGCCAATAAGCCAAATTCGCCTGATTGTGCATCCAGATTTCGCCCACAATATTAAAATTCGGATATTCAGTTGTAAGTGATTTTGCCCAATTTGCCATCGCCGTTGCATCAGAATAGTTATAAGTATCTACTCTAAATCCGTCAAGATTGGCGAATTCTATCCACCAAATTGCGTTTTGGGTCAAGTATTTTGCTACCAAAGGATTTCTCAAATTCAAGTCCGGCATTGAAGGCACGAACCAGCCATCAACACAAACTTCCTGATCTGTTTTTGAAGCGTGAATATCTGTAATAACTTCACGTCTGTGATGTGTTTGTGTGAAGTTTTCGAACTGATTGAACCATGTTTTAGTTGGAATATCTTTCATCATCCAGTGCGTAATTCCCCAGTGATTGGTTACATAATCCATAACCAGTTTCATGTTCTTTTTGTGCATTTCTGCAGATAAACGAGCGTAATCGTCGTTAGTTCCGTAACGCGGATCAATTTTGTAAACATCAGATTGTCCGTAAGTGTGGTATGAATGCTGCTTATCATTGTCTTCGCATAAAGGCGTGCTCCAGATTGTAGTTGCGCCAAGAGACGAAATATAATCTAAGTTTTTGATAATTCCTTCAATATCACCGCCGTGACGTCCGCTTGGATCCTGGCGATTTCCTTTTTCTGTTAAATTGGCATCGCTGTCGTTTTTCGGATTTCCGTTAGCAAAACGATCCGGCATAATTAAGTAAATCATATCCGATGCATCGTAACTTTTTCTGTCTGCTGAGTTTGCTCTTCTTTCTTTAAGCGAATATTTCTGCGTAAATGCAACTTTATTTTTGGTTTTGAAAGAGAAAACCAATTCAGAAGCTTTTAGGTTTTGCGTATCAATTGTTACGAAAAGGTAATTTGGATTTTCCGTTTTTTCTACATTTTTGATCACGACATTGTTTGAAACCGAAGCTTCGTATTGAGCAATGTTTTTTCCGTAGAACATAATCTGCAACTCCGGATTTTTCATTCCGGCGTACCAAAACGGCGGTTCTACTTTTTGGATTTGCGCTTTCGCGGAAGCAGAAAACAACAAGACCATTAAGATTAATGTATAGATTGAATGATGTATAAGTGATATTTTGTGGTTTTTCATAATTTTATTTTTTTGATTTCTTTTGTTTGAGCATCCATTTATATATTTCTGGATTTTTCTCATATAGATATTCAATTCCGTGACCCTCATTTTCTAAACGAGTAAACTTGAAATTGTTTTTGTTTTCACATGATTCAAGACCTTTGACGATTCTTTCAGTTTCGGTAATTGAAATTTTATCATCAGCAGTTCCGTGAAATGCCCAAATAGGAATTTTACTCAAATTACAGATTCTTGATAAATCGCTATCATTAATTCCTCCACAAAGAGGCACAATTGCAGCAAAAACATCAGGAAAATCCAGAGCAGTAATGTATGTACCATAGCCGCCCATGCTAATTCCTGTAATATAAATTCGGCTGGTATCGATTCTATATTTTGCTGATAAATCAGCATATAAAGTTTTGAACCAATTTTCTGTTGACCAGTATTTATTGTCAGGACATTGAGGAGAAGCAATTATAAAGTCAAAATTTTCTCCTTTTTCAACAAGATAAGGCAATCCATAAGCCTTTAATTTGTTTAGATCGTTGCCTTTTTGTCCTCCGCCATGAAGATAAATTACAAGCGGGTATTTTTTTGTTTCTTTTGAATAGTCTTTAGGCAAATACAAGAGATAATTATATTTTGCAACAGCCTTTGTTTGAGAATAAATATTAATTCCTGAAAATACGATTAAAAGAATCAAAAATTTTAGCTTATAATTATTCATTCTAATCGGTTTTATAATTTGATTTCCTGCAATCCCGAAGCTTCGGGACAAAACCTTGTAGGTATATTTGAGAAAAGTTTAAACCTACAAGGTTTTGGAAACCTTGCAGGATAAATATATCAGATTAAAAAAAAGACAAGCAATCTCGGGGAAAATTGCCTGTCTTTTTAGAAAATTATTTGGTTTCGATAATACTGATCGCATAACCTCCGCCCGGAGCAGATAACTGCGATAATTTTGATTTGTTTGTTACAGCAATTTTCTTGATAGTATAAGCTTGCGGATTTGTTTTGTAATGCGCATCTTTTGCATCAGCATAAATTGTAGCTGTGTATTTTTTACCTTTTTCAAGGAAACTGAAATCGATGTTTGATGTACGTGGAGTTTCTCCGTTTACGTTTCCAACAAACCAGTTGTTTGTTCCTTTTGCTTTACGGGCAACAGTGATAAAATCGCCTGGTTCAGCTTCAATATATTTACTTTCTGACCAGTCTACAGCCACATCTTTAATGAATTGGAATGCATCTGGAAAACGGTTATAGTTCTCCGGAGTATCAGCCGCCATTTGCAACGGACTGTACATGGTAACATATAATGCTAATTGGTTTGCAATTGTACTATTTACATGCGAGGTATTTTCAGGATTCATTTTGCTGATGTCCATTTCGAAAATTCCCGGAGTATAATCCATTGGACCTCCAATTAAACGTGTAAATGGTAAAACGGTAACGTGATTTGGTTTAGAACCTCCAAAAGCTTGATATTCTGTTCCTCTTGCTGCTTCGTTACCAATTAAGTTAGGGTATGTTCTTGCAATTCCTGTTGGGCGAACGGCTTCGTGAGCATTCACCATAATTTTGTAATCAGCAGCTTTTTCGATAGCATATTGATAATGGTTTACAATCCATTGATCGTAATGATTTTCACCGCGAGGTAAAATATCTCCAACATAACCGCTTTTTACAGCATCATATCCGTTGTCTTTCATGAATTGATATGCTTTGTCCATATGACGTTCGTAGTTACGAACAGAACCTGAAGTTTCGTGGTGCATAATGATTTTTACACCTTTAGATTTTGCGTATGCATGTAAACCTTTTACATCAAAATCAGGGTAAGGCGTTACGAAATCAAAAACATAATCTTTTGAATGCCCAAACCAGTCTTCCCAGCCTTCGTTCCATCCTTCAACCAAAACAGCGTCGAAGCCATTTGCAGCAGCAAAATCAATGTATTTTTTTACGTTAGTATTTGTCGCTCCGTGCGTTCCGCTTGGTTTTGCTTTTGAGAAATCAGAAACTCCCAATTGAACTGTTGGAAAATCGTTTGTGTATGACCAAGAGCTTTTTCCTGTAATCATTTCCCACCAAACACCGATGTATTTTACGGGTTTAATCCACGAAGTATTTTCAATTTTTGATGGATCGTTTAAGTTGTAAGTCATTTTTGAAGCTAAGATTTCTCTAGCATCATCGCTAACCATAATCGTTCTCCAAGGAGAATGACTTGGAGCCTGCATGTATCCTTTGTCTCCTTTTGCATCTGGCGTTAACCAAGAAGTAAAAGTCATGTTTTTATCATCTAAGTTCAGGTGCATACAAGAATAATTGATCAAAGCCGCTTCGTGTAAATTGATGTATATTCCATCATTTGTTTTTAACATCAAAGAAGTCTGAACTCCTGTTGGCGAAAAGTTTTTTTGTGAAACGTTTGCTGTATATGCTTTTTCAGATAAACCTCTAATTTCAGATAATTTCGATTTTGTATAATCGTATTCCTGAGTATCATAATCTCCCGGAATCCAGAAAGCGGTGTGATCTCCAGTCATGGCAAATTGAGATCTTTCTTCTTTAATAATAAAATAAGTCAGATTTTTTTGAGCAGGAAATTCATATCTAAATCCTAAACCGTCATCAAATAAACGGAAACGAATTACGATTTGTCTTTCTGTTCCTTTTTGGTTTAAAGTAACAGCCAATTCATTATAATGATTTCTAATATTATCAACTTCTCCCCAAACTGGTTTCCAGGTTTCATCAAAGGTTGAAGTTTTTGTATCAACAATCGTAAAGTCATTCAATAAAGATTTTTTATCATCTTTAAGTTCAAGACCTAATTTACTGGTTTTTACAACTTCTTTATTTTTATATTTTAAATTATAAGTTGGAGTTCCGTCGTTTTGCAGCGAAAATTCCATTACGAACTTTCCTTCGGGTGATTTTAATTGCTGTGCATTTGCGATCGAGCTAAATGCAAACAAGATTAAACTTGCGAAAAATAAGTTTTTCATGTTTTTTAAGTTTTAAGGGTAATTTAATTTATTTGTACAAATTTACTTGCAATTACAGGATTTCCGTTAACTACAATTGTTAAATCTTGATCGCCGTCTACAGTAAATGTTGTTTCGTCATGATTCACAGCTACTTTTAAAATTTGGTTTCTGAAATTAATTTTAAAAGAGTAACCTTTCCATTCTTTTGGAATTTTTGGCGAAAAATGAAGCTGGTCATTTTTAACACGCATTCCGCCAAAACCTTCTACAATGCTCATCCATGTTCCGGCCATTGACGTGATGTGACAGCCTTCTTCAACTTCTTTATTATAATCATCAAGATCAAGACGAGAAGTTCTTAAATAGAACGTATATGCCATATCCATTTTGTCTAAAACGGCAGCCTGAATCGAGTGTACGCAAGGCGAAAGTGAACTTTCATGAACCGTAAATGATTCATAAAACTCAAAATTGCGTTGTAATTCTTCTTTCGAAAAATGATCTTCGAAGAAATAAAAACACTGCAAAACATCGGCTTGTTTAATATAAGGCGAACGCAATACACGATCCCAAGACCATTTTTGATTGATTGGTCTTTGTGCTTTATCTAAGTCTTTTACGGGAACTAAATCTTTGTCTAAAAAGCCATCTTGCTGCAAATAAATCCCTAATTCTTTTGAAGTTGGGAAATACATATTATCGGCCACTTTTTTCCATTCCTGAATTTCATTCGCCGAAAGGCTAACTTTTTCTAAGATGCGTTTGTGATCTGAAGGATATTCTACAGCTACTTTTTTAATTTGTTCAGCTGCATAATCAATACACCATTTTGCAATATAATTGGTGTAAAAATTATTGTTGATATTGTTCTCGTATTCGTTTGGACCTGTAACGCCAAGAATTACGTATTGATTTTTTTCTTTAGAGAAAGAAGCTCTTTGGTGCCAGAAACGTGCAATTCCGATTAAAACTTCTAAACCTTTTTCAGGAATATAAGAGTAATCTCCTGTAAAACGGTAATAGTTATAAATCGCAAAAGCAATCGCTCCGTTTCGGTGAATTTCTTCGTGTGTGATTTCCCATTCGTTGTGGCATTCTTCTCCATTCATGGTCACCATTGGATACAAAGCCGCGCCATTTTTGAAACCTAAATTATCTTTGGCATTTTCAATCGCTTTGTCCAATTGATTGAATCTGTAAGTTAATAGGTTTCTTGCAACTTGCTGATCTTTAGTTGCCATGTAAAACGGAATACAATACGCTTCGGTATCCCAATAAGTAGATCCACCGTATTTTTCTCCGGTAAAACCTTTTGGTCCAATATTCAAACGAGAATCTTTTCCTAAATAAGTTTGGTTTAATTGGAAGATGTTGAAACGGATTCCCTGTTGTGCTTTTACATCGCCATCAATTGTAATGTCCGACATTTCCCAGATTTTTGCCCAGGCATCAATTTGATTTTGAAGTAAAGCATCGTATCCTAAATTAAGGGCAGCTTTTATTGTTTTTTCGGCTGCAGCCAAAGTATTTTCGTGGTTTAAAGAAACGGTATATCCCCCAATTTTTTGAATGGCTGAGGTTTGTCCTTTTGCGATAATTGTTCCGTAAGTAAACTGAACTTTATCTGAAGTTGAATCGATTGTAGAAGGTGAAATATTTACATTTTCTCCGTTTGCAAGAATCGTATTGTGCATGAAAGTCGTAACTTTAAAATGCGTTTTGAATGTCTGAGCGGTTACAAAAGCTTCACTATTTGATTTTTTTACTTCAAGCGGTTCCCAGAATTTTTCTTCCCAATTGGCGTCTTCATTGGTAACTCCGGCATCAATATAAGGTTTGTAAACAATTTTGGCGTCTTTGTTTAAAGGCGTAATTTCAAATTTGATAATTCCGGCTTCATCCAAATCCAAAGAAAGAAAACGACGAACGTTTACGGCAATTTCGGTTCCGTTTTTTAATGTTGCTTCAAAAGAACGATTGTACCATCCTTCTTTCATATTCAATTCTCTGCGGAAATTTCTAACCTCGGTGCAATTGTTTAAATCAAGATTTTCTTCGTTGATTTGAACATCGATACCAATCCAGTTTGGCGCGTTTAATACTTTCGCAAAATATTTTGGATATCCGTTTTTCCACCAACCCACTTTGGTTTTATCCGGATAATAAATTCCGGCAATATAACTTCCCTGAAAAGTTTCTCCAGAGTATGTTTCTTCAAAATTAGCGCGTTGTCCCATTGCACCGTTCCCGATACTAAAAAGACTTTCAGACGATTTGACTCTTTCTACATCAAATCCTTCTTCTATGATAGACCAATTGTCTGGTTTTATATAATCTTGATTCATTATTTCTTAATTAGATAATGTGGCAATTAATTAGGGTAATTAGAAAATGTGTCAATTAGAAAATGAGATAATTACTTGTCTTTGGCTACTTCTAATTTAATTCTATCCTTAATTGCTTGTTGTTGTACTATTTTACTTTTTAATTAGATGATTTTATTTTTAAAATATCAGTTGATGATTTCTATTTGATAATTAAATAATTCAGATTTATGTAAATTATCTAATTATCAAATTGGCACATTTTCTAATTAATTAGTTTCTCGATAAACTGTGAATCGATTTCGGTGAAATCTTTAAAAATATAATCAGCTTCATGTAAAATTGTTTCCTCACCAATTCCTACACTTATCATTTCTGCTATGTTTGCTGCCTGGATTCCGGCAACTGAATCTTCAAATACAATTGAATCTTTTGGGTCAATGTTTAATAATTGAGCCGCTTTTAAGAAAACTTCCGGATCCGGTTTTGCATTGGTAACATCGTTTCCGTCAACAATAACATCGAAATACGAAAGAATTCCTGTTTTCTCCAGAATTGGTCGGGCATTTTTACTCGCAGAACCCAACGCAATTCCCTGATTTTTTTCTTTTAATAGCTGAAGAATTTTAAAAACTCCGGGAAGAATCTCGCTTTCGTCCATGTCAACTAAATAAGATAAATAATCTTCGTTTTTTTGAATTAGCCATTTGTCTTTGTCTTCCTGAGAAGCCTGAACGTTTCCTAATTCAAGAATTATATCCAACGAACGAACACGGCTCACGCCTTTTAAAAGTTCGTTGTTTTCATGTGTAAAATTTATATTTAACGACTGAGCGATTTTCTGCCATGCCAAAAAGTGGTATTTAGCAGTATCGACAATTACGCCATCAAGGTCGAATATGAAAGCTTTTTTGTTCATTATATGAAAAATTCTTCTTTATTATTTTTGAATAGTATCGTCTACATCTTTTACTTTGTAAACTAAAAGAGCAGCAATTAAAAAACTAACTCCACTTGTAATTAAGGCATAAATCGCATCGCCATTGTAAAGATATTTTACAATTGGACCGCCAATTAATGCGTTTACAATTTGAGGAATTACAACAAAGAAGTTGAAGATTCCCATGTAAACTCCCATTTTTTTAGGAGCAATCGATCCTGCAAGAATCGCGTAAGGCATCGCCAGAATACTAGCCCAGGCAACTCCAATTAAAATCATGGGTAATACAACCCAGTCTTCATTTGGCATGAAGTAAATGGAAATTAATCCGATTCCTCCAATGATTAATGAAAGTGCATGAGTTGATTTTCGTCCGATTTTTTTTGCGATGTATGGCAGGAAAAACAATGCGATGATAGCAGAAACTAAATTGTAAACTCCAAACAAAATTCCGACCCAGTCTCCGGCATCCTGATATTGCTGACTTGAAGTGTCGCTTAAAGGCAATCCGTAAATATGATGTGCAATGGCGGGAGTTGTAAAAACCCACATACCAAATAATCCAAACCAGGAGAAAAATTGTACCCAACTTAGCTGACGCATTGTTGTTGGCATTTTTGCAAAGTCTGTAAAAATGTCTGTAAGTTTTGATTTTTCTTCAGAAGGAATATCCACTTCACTTTGCGGATCTTCAAAATTAGCTAATTCTTCAGGAGTATATTCTTTTGTTGTAAAAAGTGTTACCAAAATAGAACCAATTAAAACGGCTGCACCAATGATAAATGATAATTTCAGGTTTAATGGAATACTTCCGGGAACGGCATTGTTTGAAATGTCAAAATAGTTGGTTAAAACATAAGGCAAAGCCGAACCAATTACGGCTCCAAAACCAATTAATGAAGTTTGAATGCTGAAACCTGCTGTACGCTGATCTGTTCTTAAATTGTCACCAACCAAAGCACGGAATGGTTCCATGGCAATGTTGAAAGAAGCATCCATGATCATTAACATTCCGGCTCCAACCCATAAAGCGGGTAAAACAGAAATGAAAATATTAGCCTGCGGCATTAAAATTAATCCAACCGAAGCCAGGATTGCGCCAACCAGAAAAAATGGTTTTCGTCTTCCGAATTTGCTCCAGGTTTTATCACTGTAATGACCAATAACGGGCTGCACTATTAATCCCATAAGAGGAGCAATAATCCAGAACCATGAAAGTTCATGTACGTCGGCACCAAAAATTTGAAGAATTCTGCTGGCATTTGCATTTTGAAGTGCAAACCCCATTTGTATTCCCAAGAAACCGAAACTCATGTTCCAAATTTCCCAGAAACTTAATTTACGCTTTTCCATTATCGTAATTAAAAAATTAATTAGACGATAAGCGCTTTGCTTATCAAAACTTACTGTTTTTTTCGAAGTAAAAGTAAAAGCCTTGACGGGCGTAAAAGTATAAATTATTTTTAGATATATGCTAACAAAAAAGCCATAAAAATTAATTATGGCTTTGGAATATGTTGATTTTAAGAAATTTAGTCAGTAGATTCTCTTTTTATAAGATGTGTTTCTATAACTTCAGTAGTATAATTTTCGTTTTCTTCTTCGTCATCGTCGTGTTCTGCTTCCAGTCTTTCGATCAGCATTTTAGCTGCTTTATTTCCCATTTTTTCACCACTTTGGCTTACAGTTGTAATACTTGGCGTTGAATATTTTGAGATGATTCCGTCCGTAAATGCAATTACAGCTAAATCTTCGGGAACTTTTAATCCCATCTTTGATGCAGTTTTGATAATTGTTACTGCAAAAAGCTCATTTACTGCAAAAACAGCATCAAATGCTCTTGCATGCAGAAGTTCAGAAATGGTTATTTCGCAAGTATCTACGTCTTCAATTTTAATGATTAAATCTTCGTTGAATGGTAACCCGTTGTCTAATAAGGCTTTTTCGTAACCATCGGTTCTTAATTTTCCAACACTTACATAATCGACGGTTGTAACAAGAGCGATCTTTTTTCTTCCGTTATCAATCAAACTCTGAACGGCTTCATAAGCTGCTGCTTTATCATCAATAATAACCTTATCGCACAAAATATCATTAGTAACGCGATCGAACATTACAACCGGCATTCCTTGATTTATAACTTCTGTAATGTGGTGAAAATCACCTTTGTATTGAGTTTCTTTAGAAAGAGACATGATAAAACCATCGATGCTTCCGTTTGCCAACATCTCCATATTTAGGACTTCTTTGTCAAAAGAATCATCAGATAAACAGATCACAACGCTATAACCATTTTCGTTGGCAACCTGCTCAATTCCGTTAATTACGGTAGAGAAAAAATAATGTACAATTTCCGGAATGATAATACCAATACTTTTGGTTTTTCGGTTTTTTAAACTAAGGGCAATATTGTTTGGTTTGTAATTGTAAAACTTTGCAAAAGCCTGCACTTTTAAGCGTGTTTCTTCGCCAATTTCAAGACTGTTTCGTAATGATTTTGAGACAGTTGAAATAGAGACGTCGAGTTCCTTTGCAATCTGTTTTAAGGTGATTTTGCGTTTCATCGTATTATTGAAAAAAATCTAATTATTAATAAAGGTATCTTTTATTTTCTGATTTATCATTTTTTGACTGAAAAGATTACAAAATATAGAAAGTTTTCAACACTACCACGTTTTCGTAACTCAATAAAAATTGGTTCTGGTTGTTCATGTTAATAAATTCCTAATTTTGAAATTCGAAGTAAAATTAAAAACTTAACTAACAATCACAAACTCAAACTAATTTAAACAAAAAGTATGAAAACAATTTACAAAAAGTTGTTATTTTTATTCCTCTTGTTGCCATTTACTGTACTAGCTCAAAGTACTTTAAGCGGAACTGTTGTAGATAAAACTACAGGACAGCCAATACCGGGAGTAAATGTAAATGTACAAGGTGCACCAAGCGGGGCATCAACTGGATTTGACGGTAATTACCAATTGTCAAATGTTAAAAGTGGAAACAAAATTGTGGTATCTTTTATTGGATATAAAACGCAAACGATTGATTTCACCGGACAAAAAACACTAAACGTTTCTTTAGAAGAAGATACCAACCAACTTAAGGAAGTTGTTGTACAAGTAGGTTACGGTACTGTTAAGAAAAAAGATGCGACAGGATCTGTATCTCAAATTTCTGCTAAAGAATTTAATAAAGGAATTAACGTAACTCCGGAGAGTTTAATTAGCGGTCGTATTTCGGGTGTTAATGTAACTGGTGGAGGAGCGCCTGGAGCAAAAGCGGATATCAGAATTCGTGGAGGATCTTCATTAAATGCTTCAAATGAGCCTTTAATTGTACTAGACGGTCTTCCGTTAAGTAATACTAAACCAGAAGGTTCTACAAGTATTTTATCTACAATTGATCCTAATGATATTGAGTCTTTTACAGTTCTTAAAGATGCTTCTGCTGCTGCAATCTATGGGTCAAGAGCTGCAAATGGTGTAATTGTTATTACAACTAAAAAAGGAACAAAAGGTGGTGTAAAAGTTAACTTTAGTTCTCAGGTTGGTATCAATACTGTTGCGAATACTGTTGATGTAATGAATGCAGACCAATATCGTGAATTGGTAAATACAAAAGGTACTCCGGCGCAACAAGCTTTATTGGGTACTGCAAATACAAACTGGCAAGATGAAATTTTTCATACTGCTTTAACAACTAACAATAATATCTCTGTAAGCGGTTCTTTGTTTAACAAATTGCCTGTACGTTTATCTGTTGGTAATGTTGATAACCCTGGAATCCTAAGAAACACTTCTTTTGAAAGAACTACGACATCGTTATCGTTAAATCCGGTTTTATTTGATAATCATTTAAAAATTGATATTAGCGGAAATTTATCTTTCGGTAAAAACCAATTTCAGGATGAAGGTGCTGTAATTGGAAGTGCTATCGGATTTGATCCTACACAATCTGTTTACGAAACGGGTTCTCGTTACGGAGGATATTATGAATGGCTTGAACCTAGTGGAAACTTACCATTATTGCCTGCAAGAAACCCTGTAGCAAGGTTAAACCAGGATAACAGAAGAGCTACTTCTACAAGAAAATGGGGTAATGTTAGATTAGACTATAAACTTCATTTCTTTGAAGATTTAAGAGCTGTTGTAGAAGCAGGTATTGATAGATTTGACAGTAGCGGATATACTGAAGTAAGTACACAAAGTGCTTTAGGATATCAGCCAAAGCCTTTTACTGAGGCAGGTTATGTAAACTTAGGAAACTATTCTAGTTATACAGATGCACTTCAAAATAAAAACTTAAATGCTTATTTTAATTATACTAAAGATTTAGGAAAAATTAAAATTGATGCAACGGCTGGTTATAACTACCAATTGTTTCAAAGAGAGAAATATCAATCAGGAGAAACCAGACAACCAAATCCTAATGAAGATGTTACTACTGAGCCGGATGTTAATTTACAATCGTTTTTTGGACGTTTGAATTTAGGGTATGACAGTAGATATTTATTGACTTTAAATTATAGAAGAGACGGAACTTCTCGTTTTTCTGAAGATAACAGATGGGGTAATTTTGGTGGAGCTGCTTTTGCATGGAATTTATCTGAAGAAGCTTTCTTGAAAGATAACGCTACTTTTTCGACTTTAAAATTAAGAGTTGGTTACGGTACTACTGGTCAACAGGATATCTCTGCTCAATATGATTATTTACGTAGAGTAACAATAGGAACAATCAATTCTCAATATGTTTTTGGTAATACTGTTTATTCAACAGCGAGACCGGAAGGTTATAACCCTGATATTAAATGGGAAGAATTAGCTGAGACTAACGTTGGTATTGATTATGGATTTTTCAGTGACAGAATTACTGGAACAATTAACTACTTTGATAAAAAATCGACAGATTTATTAGCAGATATTGCGGTTCCTGATGGTGCAAATATTAGAAATCAAGGTTTCTTTAATATTGGTAGTGTAAGAACAAAAGGGGTTGAGTTTAGTATTGCTTCTGATATTGTTAAAAATGATAATTTGACTTGGAATGTAGCTTTCAATACGACTTACATTGATCAGGAGATATCAGAATTAGGAACTACAGTTCCAGGTTTTCAAGGTTATTTAACGGGTGATAATATTGCTGGTGGAAATGGAAATAAAATCCAGATTAACTCAGTAGGATATGCGCCAAATTCATTTTTTGTATACGAACAATTATATGATGCAAACAAAAGACCAATTGCAGGTGCTTATGTAGATAGAAATGCAGATGGAAAACTTGATGCAGGTGACCGTTACAGAGCTGGTAAAACTGCTCCGGATTACACTTTCGGTTTGTTCTCTACTTTAAACTACAAAAAGTTTGATTTTACAATGAACTGGAGAGCAAGTGTTGGAAATAAGATTTTTGACAACGTAAGTTCTAATTTAGGATATTCTGATGCAGGTTTAAGAAGACAAACAGATTTGTCAAACGTGAGTTCAGATTATTTTAATACTGGTTTTACTTATGAAGATAACGGAACACAACGTTACTTGTCTGATTATTTTGTAAAAGATGCTTCTTTTATCAAATTAGATAACGTTACACTTGGATACACTTTTGATAAAACAATTATCAAAGCTGCTTCTTTAAGATTTACAGCTGGTGTTCAAAATGTTTTCATTCTTACGAAATATGATGGATTAGATCCTGAGAAATTCAACGGAATTGATAATAATGTTTACCCAAGAGCAAGAACGTTCTTGTTTGGAGTTAATGCCAATTTCTAATAGTAGACTGAAATCAAAAATTTAAAAATAAACAAAATGAAAATATCATTTAAATATATATCTTATTTTTTCCTATTCATTTTAGGAATAAGTATGACGCTTACTTCGTGTACGGACGATTTAAACGTGACCCCAAAAGACGATGATGAATTTTTATCAGAAACCTTTTTTCAGGATCCGGCATCGTACAAACAAGTATTAGCAAAATTATACGCAGGTTTGTATGTTGGAGGTAATGATGGAGATGGAGATGCTACGATACCTGGAAGAAACCCTGATATTTCAGGACTTGGTGGTGACTTTAGCAGTTACTTAAGATTGCTTTTTGTAACTCAGGAATTTTCTACAGATGAAGCTATTATTGCTTGGGCAGATGGTACTTTACCAACAATAAATGCTCAAACATGGGCTCCTGCTAATGAATTTTTAGAAGGAACATTTTCAAGAGCATTTTACCACATTAGTGTTGCCAATGAGTTTTTAAGACAAACTACTGATGAGAAATTAACAGAAAGAGGTGTTGATGCAAGTTTAAAAGCTGAAATTGCTACTTTTAGAGCTGAAGCTCGTTTTTTAAGAGCGTTTTCTTATTATAACTTAATGGACTTGTTTGGAAATGTGCCAATCACGACAGAAAATGATCCTGTTGGATTCTTCTATCCGGTACAAAAATCAAGAGCAGAAGTTTTCGCTTTTGTTGAGTCAGAATTAAAAGACTTAGACAATAGTTTAGCTGCTTCAAAAACAAATGAATATGGTAGAGTAGATAAAACGGCTGCTAAATTTTTATTGGCACAAATTTATTTAAATTCTAAAGTATATACAGGAGTAGACAGAAATAACGAAGCAGCTACAATGTGTTCTGAAGTTATTAATTCTGGTTATACTTTTGCAAATGTTCCTTACCGTTATTTGTTCTCTGCAGATAATAATAGAAATGGTGCTCAAAGCGAATTTATTTTCCCAATTGTTGGAGATGGTAACGCTATTAGAGCTACTGGTGGAGGAATGAGTTTTATTATGCACGCTTCTATTGGAGGTAGCATGAATGCTGCGTCCAGAGGTATGGATGGTGGATGGCAGGGAATCAGAACTCGTAGAGAGTTTGTAGACCTTTTTCCAGATGAAACTGCAACAGCAGATAATAGAGGAACATTTTATACAGATGGTCAATCAAAAAACATTAATAATGTAGGGACTTTTACAGACGGTTATGCTGTTACAAAATACATTAATATAAATTCAGATGGTTCTGCAGCACAAAGAAATGATATTCCGGATATCGATTTCCCAATGTTTAGATTAACTGATGCTTATTTGATGTATGCAGAAGCAACTCTTAGAGGAGCTACTACTGGAAACATTAATACTGCTTTAGGTTATATCAATCAAATTAGAACCAGAGCAAATGCTCAGGCGGTTACACTTCCTCAATTAACTCTTGATTTTATTTTAGATGAAAGAGGAAGAGAATTATTTTGGGAATGTAAAAGAAGAACTGATTTAATTCGTTTTGGAAAATTTACAGGAGCATCAAAAATCTGGCAATGGAAAGGTGGTTCTATCAATGGTAATGCTACAGAGTCATACAGAGACTTAATGCCAATTCCTGCAAGAAACATTCAGGCAAACCCAACATTAGAGCAAAACACTGGATACTAATTTTATAAAACATTAAAATGAAAAATATATATAAAATTTTAATTGCATTTATTGGTGTATTAGCGGTCTCGTGTAATGCTGATGATGTAGAAAACAGACCTGTTATTGGGGTAGGAACTGCTCCGGTATTGTTAACACCACAATCTGATTTTAGTATTGTCCTTTCAAAAGAAACGGAGAAAGAAATTGCTACAACTGTTACTTGGAACAAAGCAACTTATGCAGGAAGTACTGTAGTAGTAAACTATACGATTCAAATTGCAAAAGCAGGAACTAATTTTAAGAGCCCAGTGACGGTAACTAATACTACTGCAGTTTCGCAGGAACTAACTGTAGAGGAATTAAATTCTGCTTTAGTTAATGGAGGTTTTATCGAGAAAGAAGTAAACAATGTTGATCTTCGTATTAAAGCTGTGATAGGTGCAGATGGACTTCCGCAATATTCTAACTCAGTTACTTTTAAAGCAACTCCTTATCATGCGCCACTAGCTAGTTCGCACTGGTTAGTAGGAGGTGCTACTCCTGGTGGATGGTCATGGGATGGAGATGCTGAAACTGAATTTCCACTAGTTGCCGGACAATCAAAGATCTATGAGGTTAGTCTTGTTCTTAAAAATGGAGAAGCTTTTAGAGAATTTTTATCTAATGACTTTACAAGTGGAGGCAACTGGGGTTCAGATAATAGTCACAACTTTGAATATTATGCTAACGCAGGTTATACTATCGATTCAGAATTAGAAAATGCAAATGATGGAGATAAAAACTTCAAATATACCGGAGCAACCGGACTTAGAGTTTTTAAAATTGACAACGTTGCAAAAACAATAACATTAGATTAATTTTTAATGTACATACTGAAAAGGCTATCTCTATGATAGCCTTTTTTTATAATACTAACTAAACCAAAACCACATTATGAAAAAAATTATACTAGTATGTTTATATCTGCTTTTTGTCACTGCCAATGCTCAGCAAATAACAGTGTCTCCTGCTATATTTCAGGTAAATGAACCGATAACAATTACGGCTTCGTTTGCATCACCAACTTGTAATGAAATGGGTACCAATCCTTCAAAAGTATATATGCATTCAGGAATTGGAACAGAAGCTAATCCCTGGGCAACTGCAAAAGGAAATTGGGGAGATGATGACGGAATTGGCTTAATGAACGACAATGGAAATGGCACGTGGAGTATTACCATTACGCCAAGTATCTATTTTGGACTTACTGCAACGCAACAAACAGATGCTACAAAAATGGGTCTGGTTTTTAGAAATGCAAATGGTTCTCAGACATTAAAGCAAGTGCCATCTTGTTCAGATTTTTTTATTAAAGTTGGTTCTTTTCAGGCAACTTTAACTGCACCATCTGAAAATAGTACTACAATTATAACTTCAGGTGCAAATTTTAATATTACCGCATCCAACACAAACGGAGCAGCAAGCTATACGCTTAAAGCAAACGGAACTACAATCGATACAAATGCGAGTACATCTTCTTATTCGTTTAATCATACCAATATATTGAGTAATCAAAGTTATGAGCTGAGTATTGTTCAGGGAGCGACAACAATAGTCAAAAAGTTTGCGGTTGTTGTAAATCCCAATACAATTTCTCAGACAATGCCAATTGGTTTAGTTGATGGAATTAATTACAATTCGGGTGATGCAACAAAAGCAACCTTGGTTCTGGATGCACCTTTAAAAGATTTTGTTTACGTTGCCGGAAGTTTTAATAACTGGCAGCCTTCATCGGTGTATGCCATGAAAAAAGATCTCGATTCGGGTAAATTTTGGTTGGAATTAACAGGATTAATTTCCGGTGAAAATAACACCTATCAATATTGGGTGGTTGATGCGACACCGCTTACCAATTCGCCTTCATTAGTAAAAACAGCAGATCCTTATTCAACTTTGGTTTTGTCACCTTATGATGATCCGTGGATTCCTGCAACTTCATATCCCAATATGCCAGTTTATCCTGCAGGACAAAATTTTGAAGTTTCTGTTTTAAAAACAGGGCAAACCCCATACAATTGGCAGGTTACGAATTTTACAAAACCCGAAAAAGAGAAATTAGTAGTGTATGAAGTTTTGGTTCGTGATTTTGATGCAGCCAGAAATTATCAGAGTTTAATTGATCGAATTGAATATTTTAAAAGCCTAAAAATAAATGCAATCGAATTAATGCCGGTAATGGAGTTTGAAGGCAATGAAAGCTGGGGTTATAATACTTCTTTCCATATGGCGTTGGATAAATTCTACGGAACATCGGATAAATTAAAAGAACTCATTGATTTATATCATCAAAACGGAATTGCGGTTATTCTTGATGTTGCCTTAAATCATGCTTTTGGAAGAAACCCGATGGTAAGAATGTGGATGAACGATCCTGATGGAGATGGGTTTGGTTCGCCAACGGAGGAGAATCCTTATTTTAATACCGTTGCCAAACATGCTTATAATGTGGGTGAAGATTTTAATCATCAATCCTTAAAAACGCAGAATTATGTAAATCGCGTAATCAAACAATGGATTGAAGAATACAAAATTGACGGTTTCCGTTGGGATTTAACCAAAGGATTTACCCAAAATTGTACAGCTTCTGATGGTGGTTGTACAGATAGTTATCAGCAGGACAGGGTAGATATATTAAAGAAATATGCTGATTATTCATGGAGTCTTGATCCTACACATTATACTATTTTTGAACATTTAGGAAGTGATACAGAAGAGAAAGAATGGGCCAATTATAAAATTACCGAAACGCCAAGCAAAGGAGTTATGATGTGGGGCAAAATGACCGGGCCTTATAATCAATTGTCTATGGGATATGCATCTGAAAGTGATATTTCAAGAATGGCGAGTTCGAATCACGGTTTTGTGGCAAACCGATTAATGGGTTATGCCGAAAGTCATGATGAAGAACGCCTGATGTATAAAAATGTACAATACGGAGCTTCAAGCGGAACATATAATGTAAAAGATCTAAATACAGCTTTATCAAGAATGTCCGCCATTGGAGCAGTTTCGCTATTAGTTCCCGGGCCAAAAATGATCTGGCATTTTGGAGAATTAGGCTGGGAAAACTCCATTTTTACCTGCAATGATAATTCTGTAAATAATGATTTCGATGCAATTTCCGGAGATTGTAAATTAGATACAAAACCACAACCGCAATGGGCAAATAATTGGTTAGGAAATTCAAATCGGAATAAAATTTACAACGATTGGGCAAAAATGATAACCCTTAAAACGACCGAGCCGGTATTTTTAGGAACACCAACAATAGCAAGCGTAAATTCGTTATCTGTAAATATAAAAATCAACAACAGTAATTTACCTTCCACACAATTAAAAGATGTTTTAATCATTGCCAATTTTGATGTTGTGGCTCAAAATGTTGCAACAGGTTTTCAATACACAGGAACATGGTATAATTTAATGGATAATAGCGCTATAGAAGTTACAGATGTAAACGCAACCCTAAATTTACCTGCCGGCGAATATAGAATTTATGGAAATAAAGAAGCCAGCCTGGCCATAGAAAATTTCGAAAAAGGAAATGTTGTGAGATTATATCCAAATCCGGTTTCTAATTATTTTACCTTAAATATTGCTGCAGCAAAAGTTCAGGTTTACGCAATATCCGGGCAATTGGTAAAAAGTTTTGTGCCTAATGGAAATATTGATTTTCAATTTGGTGTAAGCGATTTAAAAGCGGGACTGTATGTGGTAAAAGCTTTTGATCAAAATGGTAAAATCCAGGTGATGAAGTTTATTAAAAAATAAATTTCACAACAAGATTTTGGTTTTGTTAGTAATGCGAAAGGGTTGTCTGGAAACAGGCAACCCTTTTATTTTTCTTTCATTTCTTTTCATTGTATTCGCCAATTACGGCAAAATAACCAAAAGTTCCCAGACCTAAAACAATTAAAGGTGTCAGAATAAATAAAATGATGATTCCAAAGACTAAATCGTCTTGTTTGTCTGATAATAGTTTGGGTAAGCCAAATTCAAAGACACAAAAATAAGCTGCAGCCACAGCTAAAATAACCCATAAAACACCTAAAATTTGTTTGATTGCATTCATAATTATTTATATTAAAGGTGATTCGTTTTGTTTTTATTATCAATATATACCATTCCAATTACAAAGCATATCGAAGCAATTATAATAGGATACCAAAGACCGTCAAGATAAAATTCCGGTTTTCCTGCCTCTTTAGAATGCGTTACAAAATAGGTTGAAATTGCCGGAAGCAAACCTCCAAAAATTCCGTTTCCTACATGATAAGGAAGAGACATCGAAGTATACCTGATTTTCGTTGGAAACATTTCTACTAAAAATGCCGCAATTGGTCCATACACCATCGTAACAAATAAAACCTGAACGAAAATTAAAAAAATCAAAGTCCATTCGTCATTTGTATTGATACTAATTGATGTATTAACCTGAGCTTCTTTTTTGTTTTTAGTATACGTTTTTTTCTCTGTTAAGGTTGTGCCGTCAGTATATTTTTTTTGATTTGTAACTATAGAATCATTGATTTTACTGGTTTCAACAACTTGTTTCGTTTTCTGTACAATTTCAGTTTTATTTTTTAAATCGGTTGTTTCGTACATCATTTTATAGATAGGCCTATATAATAAAACAGCAATCAGCATTCCGCCCATCATAATATATTTTCGTCCTATTTTATCGCTAAGCCATCCAAAAACAATAAAAAACGGAGTTCCTAATAATAAGGCAATTCCAAGTAATTCATCAACCTGTGAGGAATCAACATTCATTACCGTTTTCATGAAACTCATTGCGTAAAACTGTCCGGTGTACCAAACAACACCTTGTCCCATTGTGGCGCCAAATAAAGCCAATAAGACAAATTTTAAATTATATCGGTTTCCAAAACTCTCTTTTAGAGGATTTGTACTGGTTGTACCTTCTTTTTTAGCTTTTGCAAATACAGGAGATTCATCCATATTTTTTCGAATTAAATACGAAACTCCAACCATTACGATCGAAACCCAAAAAGGTACGCGCCATCCCCAAGAATCAAAATCTTCAGCCGAAAGCACATTTTTTGTAGCCAGAATTACCATTAATGAAATGAATAAACCAACTGTAGCCGTGGTTTGAATCCATGATGTCCAATATCCTTTTTGTCCGGCGGGAGCGTGTTCTGCTACATACGTCGCGGCACCACCGTATTCTCCTCCAAGTGCGAGACCCTGTAATAAACGAAGAATTAAAACCAATAAAGGGGCTAGAAAACCGATCGTTTCATAACTTGGAATACAGCCTATTAAAAAAGTAGAACCACCCATCAATAATAAGGTAGCCATAAAAGTATATTTTCTACCAATAATATCACCAAGTCTTCCGAAGAACAATGCTCCAAACGGGCGAACTACAAATCCTGCCGCAAAAGTGGCCAATGTAGATAAAAAAGCTGCAGTTGGATTATCGCTTGGAAAGAATTTTGTTGAAATTACAACAGCTAAACTTCCAAAAATGTAGAAGTCATACCATTCAATCATTGTACCCATTGATGAGGCAGAAATTACTTTCCAAATGCCTTTTGTAGAAGTTTTACCCATAAATAGCTCTTGTGTTCTTATTAGTAAAGAAAAGTATAAAGTATTATTTTACGAATATAAAAGATATTTTTTTATTTAATTGATACTTTTTTAACAAAATCATATAATTGTTTAATTTACACTTTTTGGTAATTGAAAGTTTACAAATTGGGGTGTTTTTTACCGCTAAGGCGCAAAGAAAAAGCGCAAAGTTCGCAAAGATTTTATTAAGCTCATATAAAAGCAAAGGTTCGCAAAGCTTTGATAATTAGCTTTGCGAACCTTTGCGTAAATCTTAGCGTTTCTTTGCGGTAAATTTTATTGGATTTTGGAATTTAAAAAATTGGAATTTCCCCAAAAAGTATTAAAAACAAAAAACCCGAATATTGCTATTCGGGTTTTGGTGGTACCTCCAGGGATCGAACCAGGGACACATGGATTTTCAGTCCATTGCTCTACCATCTGAGCT
>NZ_JXQR01000069.1:0-319 GCF_000834715.1 Flavobacterium sp. MEB061
GTTTCAAAGCGGGTGCAAAAGTAGAAAACTTATTTCTAACTGGCAAATGTTTTTTGAAGTTTTTTTAAGAAATTTTAATTTCCTTTTTCTTCATTTATTTACCAATCTGTCAATGAACTTTCCCTGTTTTGCGGGGTGCAAATGTAACTTCTGTTTTTAAATCTCACAAGCTTTTTTGAATCTTTTTTTGAAAAAATTTTTCTTTCCAAAATCCGTATGCCTGTCAGTATTTCTTAGAACGTCTGTCGCTGTTGCGGGTGCAAAAGTAGCACCTTTATTTACATTTACAAGCCTTTTTTTTATATAATTTCAATCTTTT
>NZ_JXQR01000070.1:0-262 GCF_000834715.1 Flavobacterium sp. MEB061
TTCAATCAATGGAAACACAGGAGGAACAACAGCATTGTTAACAGCTAACGATACCCTAAACGGAAACCCGGTTGTAATCGGAACCAATCCCGGAGAAGTTAAACTAACCGGAATTACTGTTCCAACAGGATTAACCTTAAACGCAGACGGAACAGTAACGGTTGCAGCGAACACTGCTGCCGGAAACTATAACGTAGAATACAGCATCTGCGAGATCACCAACCCGACAAACTGTGATTCTGTAATTTCAGTGGTTGTGGTA
>NZ_JXQR01000071.1:0-313 GCF_000834715.1 Flavobacterium sp. MEB061
CGAGGAACCATCTGGATTCATAGGCGCCGGACAATCCTTCTTTGCAACGTCCAAAGCTGGCGGAACAGTGACCTTTAACAATGATATGCGACTTGGAGCTGCCGATAACACACAGTTTTTCAAATCCGCATCAAAAGAAACTACTGATGCGCACCACGTATGGCTGAATATGACCAATACAAAGGGAGTCTTCAAGCAAATGCTGGTAGGTTACGTGCAAGGGGCAACCAATGAATACGAAGACAGGTACGACGGGGTGAGTTTTAATGCCAATCCGTATGTTGATTTCTATAGTGTTGACAACGGAAACAAT
>NZ_JXQR01000072.1:0-263 GCF_000834715.1 Flavobacterium sp. MEB061
CCCCACTCTGCCTTTTCTCTTCTTCATCTCTGCCTCAAGCAAAGGTGCAAACTTATAAACCCAACGCTGAATCGTGGCATGATCCACAATGACTCCTCTAATCTTCATTAGTTCTTCAACATCCCGGTAACTAAGTGTAAATCTTAGCTTGAAATATACTGCCTGAAGAATTATGTATTTTGGATAACAATGACCTTTAGTATTCATCTTTTGATCGGTTTAAAATTCTAAAGATAAAAGTTATTCCCAGATGCGACAGAACC
>NZ_JXQR01000073.1:0-267 GCF_000834715.1 Flavobacterium sp. MEB061
GCTTCAATCAATGGAAATGCAGGCGGAACGACAGCAGAATCAGTAATTACAAATGATACTTTAAACGGAAATCCTGTAGTTATCGGAACAAATCCCGGCGAAGTTAAATTAACCGGAATCACCGTTCCAACAGGATTAACCTTAAATGCAAACGGAACAGTAACAGTTGCAGCGAACACTGTTGCCGGAAACTATAATGTTGAATACAGCATCTGCGAGATCACCAACCCGACAAACTGTGATTCTGTAATTTCAGTGGTTGTGGTA